>NZ_JBFTRT010000016.1:0-31526 GCF_056399685.1 Pedobacter sp. 01N416 | reverse complement strand
ACCGGAATTTTATCGCCACTATCCATTAAAAGTGTTCCACCATCTTCTTTAAGCCAGCTTTTTACAAATTTCGGGTTAACCAGGTGGCTTTGGTGTGCCCGCACAAAACCGTGGGGTTTGAGCAGATCGGAATATTCTTTCAGTGGTTTCGAAATCAGGATTTTATCGCCATTGCTTAAAAAGAAAAACGTGTAAGTGTTATCGGCAAGACAACGCATAATATCATCAACCGAAACATAACGGATTTCGTGCTGTTGCGGCAATGCAATTTTCGGCGTACCTGGCTCGTTCTTCTTGATCTGACTCAGTAAAAAATTGAGCTGCTCGCCATGTATTTTGTTTTTGATCCTGATCTCGGCCTTTTCAACAGCTACTTTCAATTCGTCAGGATCTACAGGTTTCAGCAGATAATCCAAGGCAGCAAATTTTACCGCCTGGATACCATAATTATCGTAAGCTGTTACAAAAACTACTTCAAAAGTTTTCTCCGTAAGCTGGTTTAACAAATCGAAACCGGTTGTTTTACCCATCTGGATATCGAGGAAAAGCAAATCCGGATGATGAAGATTAACCTGGCTAAAGGCGTCGCCAATATTACTGGCAATGGCTACCACCTTAATATTGGGGCAATGCTTATCCAGTAAAATCCTCAGATTTTCTAAATTCGCTGCTTCATCGTCTACTAAAATTGCCCGCATCTTACAACCATTGGCTTAGTGTGATCTTAATTACTGTCCCATCTGCATCTGCTTTCATATCCAATAAAAACTGATTTTCTTTATAGATGGAATTGAGTAAAGATATTCTGTTTTTAGTCAAAGCCAAACCTAAACCTTCGTAATCTTGGCTTACATCGAAACCACTTCCATTATCTTTTATACTTAAAACCAGATCTGCTGATTGTGCTGTAAAACCAATTCCGATCTTACCATCATTTCCTTTCTCTGCGATGCCATGTTTTACAGCATTTTCTACAAAGGGTTGCAAAAGCATGGCCGGAATTTCGATATTCTCGACATCTAAATCAGGTGAAGCTGTGATCTGGTACTGAAAACCAAAACGCAATTGCTCCATCTGCAGGTAATCATCAAGCAAGGTTTTCTCAGAAGTTAAGCTGATGAGTTCTTTATGATCTAACACATTGCGTGTTAATCGTGCAAATTTAACAAGGTAGCGGTTGGCATTGTCGGTTTCGTTTTTGTTCATCAGCGTTTGGATACCTGCAAGTGCATTGAACAAAAAGTGTGGGTTTAGCTGTGAGCGGACAGATTCTAGCTGGAGTTTGGCGATTTCTTTTTCCTGAGATTTCTGAGCAAGTATCTTAGCCGCCTTTTTTTTGCGATTATTAAGGATTAAAACCGATATGAGACCACAAAGGCCGCCTACTATAACACTAATTAGTAATAACTCTCGAGAGGTAAAAAGCTTTTCTTTCTTTTCAATAATTGTAAACTTAAATGATGTTTCGGTTAACGTAAAGGGTAAACCTCGTGGTAAGTCTAGCGATCTATATATTTCAGGTGCAATTGAAACCCTATATTTTCCTGGTTTCTTAAAATATTCAGCATCAATTTGTATATACGAATTTTCCCAATTGCTAGCGGTTAGAACTGTTTCTTCAGGATAATCATTGCTATACCTCGTTATTTTCACTTTATAAATAAAATTAACACCAGTATTTTTAATACCTATTGACATCCGCAGAATACTATCATTTACTATGGTTTCGCCATCTTTAAAAGGCTTTCCTTTGAGGAAAAATGCACTTCTTCCTTTTTTCTTAACAAGATCACCGATCTCTTTAACCGATAACCCCTTAGTATTAATCGATTCTGAAAATACAGTCTTGCTTAATATCTTAGCTGGTAATAGAGGCTGATTATAAATTACAGTGGTACTTACCTTAAATTTTTGAGGTAGTTTATATATTTTGATAGTAATCTTTTTATCAATTGCATTGTAATCACCTAAACTCATTGTAAGGTAATTTGGAAAATCACTTCTGCTATTCCATCTAAAATTTATCTTACTTGGAATGGCGTCATCTACGAGGAAAACGCTATCATTCTCTACAATCGAATATCTAAAACATTTTAGGCTGTCTTTGTGTATCCTCATCTCCAGATGTATTGTTTTTGCCTCTCCAAGGAAAACACTATTTTTCAGTGGATCACTTGGTTCATGATTACTAAAAGAAATCCACTTGGTTCTTTCATCAACTCGAAGCAATACAGGACAATTTGAATATGGACTGGTAATACCATATAACATTGAATTTCCATTCGCTTCACTTAAAAAAGTGTTATTTTTCCCTTGGCTCAGTGAGTATAGAGGAAAACATAGGATGATAAGGTAAATTATCTTTTTCATGCGTTTAATTTTTCATAAACATCTTGCAAAAAATTTGTTCAGGAAACATTAAAACAGGATATGGCATGAATAACTTTGTAAAAGAGGGATTTGAGACAGTATTTATATTCGGGAAGAATTAGGTTTCTCGAAGATATTGCACTTCACTACCATTGACAGACTCCAATAGAATGATCGTCATTCCCGCACAGGCGGGAATCTTAAAGCTTATTGCATTACGATTCCCAATCAAGTTGGGAATGACGATTCCAAGCAATATATTAATTCATTAAAATCCGCTGTCAATAGTATTGATTTTTATACAATAAATTAGCACTCAGGATGACAGCTTTTTCTATTATCCTCCGGCTTTTTTCACTTTATAACCATCTTTCTGCAGGATGCCCATTACTTTATCGCGTACATCGCCCTGGATCATGATTTCGCCGTCTTTAACTGAGCCACCTACACCACATTTAGTTTTAAGCATTTTGCCCAATACTTCTAAATCTTCAGTACGCCCTCTAAAACCGGTAATTAAGGTTACCGCCTTACCACCACGGTTCTTTTTATCGAGCATTACCCTTAAATCCTGTTGATTATTTGGCGAAGTAACGGTATCATCAACTTCTTCTTCGTATTCGAATTCTGGATTGGTAGAATACATAATTCCGCCAAGATCACTTAAACTATTTTTCTTTGGTTTCATGTTTTATAAAAGGTTCATTGGTTCACTGGCCATTTGTTCATTCGTTTGGGTGCATAGCCCAACAATTAGTTGCGGCGCAAGATTTGAGTGTGCTAAGCAATCTATTTGATCAGGAATCAACGCCAACCGCCGCACGCTTAGCACAACACTCAAGGAACAATTACTTTGAGCGAGAGCGGATTTACTACCGCGTGTATCTCAGTCCCCATTTGTAAGGGCTCGCCATCTACATGCACTGCACCAGCTTTTTCTCTGGTAATTTTAATGTTTTTGCCTTTAATAATTTCAATCATGTCTGATGTTTCGGCCTTCCCTCTTAACATTACATAACCCAATAATGGCAATTTTATTATCGGAAAAGGTTTAATAATACAAACATCCAGCAAGCCATCTTTTACCGAAGCATTAGGTGCAATATAAACATCGTTGCCGTACTGCGATGAATTGGCAATGCTAATGGCAAAAGCTTTTCTGGTATATTCGGCGCCATCAATGTTTAGCAAATAAGTTTGTGCTTTATAGTTAAAAACCTCTTTAAAACCCAGCTTTACATAACCTGACAGACCGCGTTTTTTATCTTTCGAAAAAACAGCGCTCAAATGGGCATCGAATCCCATACCGGCCAGATTAAAAAAACATTTGTTGTTAAACTCGGCAGTATCAATCTCATCAATCCTAAAATTATTGATCAGGGAAAGTGCATACCTTAAATTTTTCGATATTCTTAAAAATCTGGCAAGGCCATTCCCCGATCCAAGCGGTAAAATCCCCAAAATCTTTTTGTGTTTTAATACTTTACTGGCCACCTCGTTAATGGTGCCATCGCCACCTGCAGCAACAATTACATCGAAATTTTTAGTTGCGGCTTCGTCTGCCAATTCGCCGGCATGACCAACATATTCGCTAAAAACAAAGTTCGGACTAAACTTCTCCTTATCCAGGTATTGATCAATAAAATCAGGGATGCRTAATTTTCCTCGCCCACCAGAGATAGGGTTTATAATAAAGAGGATATTGATCTTTGTGTGCAAAGTGTAAGAATGAGTGCACAAAATAATCTATAATTTTTGAAATAAAGAAAATATGCTAATTTTGCAGCAGTAAAAAAGTGGATTGATTTGCTATCCCGACACCTCGGGACCGGATTGCAACCACTTAAAAAAATTGCTAATGCCTCCTTTCAATCATTTAAACACCTGTTTCCAAGGGGTTTGGCAAGTATTAATTTGTTTATTTACCATTAATTTATTTAATAAATGTCATATTTATTTACATCAGAATCTGTTTCTGAAGGCCACCCAGATAAAATCGCCGATCAAATTTCGGATGCATTAATTGATAACTTCTTAGCTTTCGATCCAGAATCAAAGGTTGCTTGCGAAACTTTGGTAACTACTGGTCAGGTTATTTTGGCTGGTGAGGTAAAATCTAAAACATATTTAGATGTACAACAGATTGCCCGCGATGTAATCAAGAAAATTGGTTACACCAAAAGCGAGTATATGTTTGAGGCCAACTCTTGCGGAATTTTATCGGCAATACACGAGCAATCTCAAGACATTAACCAAGGTGTAGATAGAAGCAACAAAGAAGAACAGGGTGCTGGCGATCAGGGTATGATGTTTGGTTACGCCACCAACGAAACCGAAGATTATATGCCTTTGGCATTAAACCTTTCTCATAAATTATTACAGGAACTTGCTGTTTTGCGCCGCGAAAATAACGAAATCACTTATTTACGTCCAGATGCAAAAAGCCAGGTTACTTTAGAGTACGACGATAACAATAAACCAGTACGTATCGATGCGATTGTAATTTCTACACAACATGACGATTTTGATGAAGAGGCAACAATGCTGGCTAAAATCAAAACTGATTTAGTGAATATCCTGATCCCAAGAATTATCAAAAGTAATCCTGCATACGCACATTTATTTAATGATAAAATTGAATATCACATTAATCCGACCGGTAAATTTGTAATTGGTGGCCCTCACGGCGATACTGGTTTAACCGGAAGAAAAATTATTGTTGATACTTACGGTGGTAAAGGTGCGCATGGCGGTGGTGCTTTTTCGGGTAAAGATCCAAGTAAAGTAGACAGAAGTGCGGCTTACGCTACACGCCATATCGCTAAAAACTTAGTGGCTGCTGGYGTAGCCGACGAAATTTTGGTTCAGGTATCATACGCTATCGGTGTTGCAAAACCAATGGGTATTTACATCAATACTTACGGCACTGGCAAAGTGGGTAAAACGGACGGCGAGATTGCTAAAATTGTAGAATCGATTTTCGATATGCGTCCTTACTTTATTGAGCAACGTTTGAAATTAAGAAACCCAATTTATAGCGAAACTGCTGCCTACGGACACATGGGCCGTACGCCAGAAACGGTTACCAAAACTTTCAGGACACCGAATGGTGAAGAAAAAACAGTTACGGTTGATTTGTTTACCTGGGAGAAATTAGATTACGTAGATCAGGTTAAAGCTGCTTTCGGTATTTAATTCTTCGAATAAATTATAGAAAAGGCGTTCTTGCAGCTATGCAGAACGCCTTTTTTGTTGCGGCCGGTGCAAAACTTGCGGAGTTTGACCGTGCGGTCAGATGTTTCCAGCTGACTGAATAGATTTGTGTCAGGTGGTAACACCTTACACCACCCGAAAAATCATTGATAACTTTTTTGAAAAGCAGGTTTCTGTGTACATCGGCTCCGATAATCCCGCTATACGCTATACTTCGTACCGCTGCTATCGGGTTTAGTTAACTTGGGCTGGTGGCTCTTGGGGAGATAATCCTTGTAAGAAATAAATACACTGAAACTATGCAGACCTCCGGTAATAGTAGCAAAGGCCTACCTACCCAAACCTGATTGAAATGAAAAGCCCGTAAGCCCGGTCCTTCACCGGGAGCGGATTTGTAATGAAAAGCAGGACCGACATTAAAAAGAGCTTCTGCAATTGCTTTCCAAAAACAATACAAATACATACTTAACTATGTATTCCTAGTTAGGCTAACAGCAGAAACGTCTATGGCAAAGAACTTTCTTTTTGAGTGAAAGACCCTGAAATAAATTCAGGGTGACGCAGAGAGAGGTAAGTCTAACTTACGAAGTCTAGGCCAAGTGGTATTTCAGCTCCTGATGGCTGCCTTGCTCAACCACTAAACCTTTATCCAATACAATAATTTTATCAGCATTGTTCAACGTGCTCGATCGGTGCGTAATTACAATTACGGTTTTCTGTTCGGCTTTTAAAAGTTCGATCATGCGTTGTACATGTTGCTCAGAAACCGAATCGAGCGATGAGGTGGCTTCGTCTAAAATCAGGATTTCCGGATCGCGGTATAAAGCCCTTGCAATGGCAATCCGCTGCCTTTGTCCGCCTGATAAAGATGTACCGTTTTCGCCCAGATAAGTCTGAAAGCCCCTAGGCAAAGCCTCAATAAAGCCAATTAAACCCAGCTTGGTGGCAATATCAATAATCCTTTGCATATCGGGCTCTTCTTCGCCAATGGCAATATTGTCGATTACGTTACCAGCAAATAAATCGATCTGCTGTGGCACTACCGATACCACTCTGCGAAGCGACGAGTTGGTAATGTATTTCAGATCATATTTACCTATACGCACATTGCCCGCCTGTATCGGATAAATATTCTGCAGGATAGACATTAGAGTTGATTTTCCCGAACCACTCTCGCCAACAATGGCTGTAAATTTACCTTGTGGAATGGTTAAATTCAGATTTTCGAAAACGGGTAGCCTTGCCCCATAGCGGAAAGAAACATTTTCGAAATGAATATCCCCAATTTTATCGGCACTCAGTTCAATCTGGTTCTCATCACTTTCGCGTTCCAGATCCATAATCTCGAATAACCTGTCGGCCGCAATAACAGCATCCTGTACGGTTTTATTCATCCCGATTAAAGAAGATACTGGTCCTGTAAAATAACCGATCAACGTATAAAACGACAATAGTTCTCCAGGGGTAATCGAATTGCTTAATACATAACCTGCACCTACCCAAAGCAATACAATGGTAATCATGCGCGAAATAAACTCGGTAGAAGTACCCGATACAACGGCATTTATATTCGATTTAAAGCCTGCCTGGAGCAACTTGATGAAACGGGTTTCGGTTTTATCGTTAGCATGATCTTCTAAGCCGAAACGTTTAATGGTACCTACAGCGTTTAAGCTCTCTACCAATTGCGATTCGAGCTCGGCAGCATCTTCCATTAACCTCCTTTGCGTACGTTTGTTAAATTTATCGGTAATTACATAAATTATTAGGTATAACGGGATAACCGTAAGCGTGATGAGTGCCAATTTCCAGTAGTAGGTAAACATCATGATAAATGAGAAGAAAACAATAAAAATGTTGACTACAAAATTTACGCATACATCATTTAAAAATGTTCTGATTTTTACCGCATCATTAATCCTCGAAATAATTTCGCCCACCCGCATGGTATCAAAAAACTGCTGTGGCAAACGGAGCAGATGTTTGTAGTACCCTAAAATAAGCTGCGAATCGATTAACTGGCCTGTTTTTAAGGTAAAAATTGTTTTTGCCGAGCCAATAAACAGCTGTACCAGCAGAATAACCATCATGGCTATGCTCATGAGGTTTAGCAGGTTATGGTTACCATCTACCAGTACAAAATCGACTAATTTCTGAACAAAAATAGAGGTGGATAAACCCAGTACAGTATAAACAATAGCACCAAATAAAACTTGCGTCAGAATGCCTTTATGCGGTTTAATCAAACTCCAAAATCTACCCTGGATTGATTTTTTTTCATTGCCGATCTGAAAGTCTTCTGATGGCAACAATAAGACTAAAGCACCAGTCCATTCCTTTTTGAATTCATCGTGCGTTTTACGGTGCACTTTCCCATCTATAGGGTCCATCACCTCTATAAACTTACTGTTTACTTTGTAAATCACTACATAATGCTGAAGGATATCATTCACAATAATATGTGCTATAGCGGGCGTAGGTATTTTAAATAAACTGTCAAAAGGTGCCTTTACACCTTTCGCTTCAAATCCTAATTTTTGGGCCGCTTCAACAAGTCCTAAAACGGTTGTACCTTTTTTATCGGTTCCGGCAAGCTGCCTGATGCGGGCAACAGCCAAATCCAATTTATAATGAGCAGCAATTGAAGCCAGACAAGCCGCACCACAATCTGTTATATCTCGTTGCTTAACTTTTGTACTCATTGCTTCTATGTTTTTTGGATTAAATTCGGATTAACCCAATCATCAACCTTATCATAAAGTAATTGATATAAACTACGGTCGGTTACTTTAAAACGAGCCGTAAAATTCATTCCTTTTTTGAGGTATCCTTTGTAACCGTTTTTGAGCATCAGAAAATTTTTATCCATTAAACACTTTACCTTAAAAGCAGGCTGGTTACCATTTAAGATCACAATATCGTCCGAAATATCGATCACTTTACCTACTGCCAAACCCCACTGGTTATAATTATAGGCATTGATCTGAAAATGCACTTCCTGTCCTTTTCTAATCAGGCCAATATCTGAAGGATTGATATAACAGTAGGCAGCTAAACCCGCATCGGGCGAAACCTCTCCTACTTTTTGGTTGGCAAATACGTATGCGCCATTCTGCAAACCGACTAAATTCTGAACTGAACCATCTATCGGCGCACGCAATACATATTGTTTTTTCTGCTCATTAAGTTCTGCCTGCTGACCCGAAAGTTGACGCAGCTCATTCCGGTAACCATTGGCTTCAGTTTGCCATTGAGTTTTATATTTGGTACGCACCATTAAATAAACCGATTCGGCCTGCTCTAGTTCGTATTTGTATTTTTCGTATTCAGATTGCGTAAGTACTTTATTCTGATAGAGCTTACTATAGCGCGCAAAATTGCTCGCGGCTTGTCTTTTTGCAATACCAGCATTTTTTGACTCCTGCACATATTGTTGCCAGGACGCTACATATTGGCCGCTTTGCAAATTTGATGACCCACCGTTAAATGATAACAGCGTGCTAATATCTTGTAAAAAATGGGTGATCTGGTTTTTGCGGGTTTCAACCAAGGCATCCTGCTGTTTGGGTAAACCCGCATCAATGGCTAAGAGCGTATCGCCCTGCTTAAGTCTTTTATTATCCGAAAGTTTGTACTGTATTAACCGGCCATTAACCGGTACAATAAGTTCTGTTTTTTCGATGGTCGATTGTAAAACGCCTGTCCCATTTATACTAATGGGTATTTTAACAAATGGAAGGGCAATCAAAACAATTAAAATGGCTGCCACAGCAACGACATAAATTAATTGGCTTGATTTACTAATTTGAGAACGGTAAACGAGAGCAGTATTTGAAATTCTTTCTGTAGAGTAACTGGTTAGCGCCATAGTGTTGAAATCGTAAAGCATCCGCTATTCTGGAAACCAGAACAGCGGATACAATAAATTGCTTATAGACTCCAAACAAGTTTCAAAACATTGGTTACTGTTTTGCTTAAAAATGTCGAAGTGTCTGCACCAACTGCATTTAAAGTTCCTGCAAGAGAAGTTAAAAGTTCGTTTAATGTATTGTTAATAATACCACCACCTTCAACTTGTGACATTTCAGTTGTGTTCATTTCTTTAACACCAAGATTTTTTAATTCTAAACTTTTCATACTAGATTTTTTTTGAGTTTTAAGATCCCTACTCTTTTGAAGGCTTTTCGGGATGCGCCTGATGCTTGGCCAAACACTTCGACGAATGTAATAATATTAGCTATACTGATGTAGTATTAAACACCTAACAAAAACCTAACGATTCGTTAATAACCCCAAAAAAATGCCCCCATCACATAAAAAACGCAATCACTACCAAAAAACTAGGGTATTAGTTTTCATATTCAATTTATTCATTAGCCTGAAACCGCCTTGCATTCTTTTTATTCGCTGATTTTTATTAGTCTGGTTTAAAAAAATAGCTTGATCAGATGCCATTCATTTTCATAAATGCTATCTCTTTTTCTGCGATATGATCGTCGTCAATGGCATACGATTTAATATTGCCAATCTTCATCTCATCAATTACATCAACAAAATTTTGGAACTTGGCCGTTTTAGCTGGCTTGATAATTACGATCATGTATTTGGCAGGATTGTGCTGATGTGTTTCTGCAACCAGTTTCTCATTTTTACTAATTTCTTTTTGAATATTTGCCACAGGTATAATGTGCATATCTGCCTTTTCTATTGTTCCCATGTAGCAAACGGCCTTGTTGTTTTTGCCGAGCAGGATGGTCATGGTACGTGATTCGGGATAGGGTACAATATCTACACCCTCATCTTTAACTGGTTTAGCAATATCTGCCGCATTTAAGCTACCCAATGAAGTGGTGAGCATAAAAAATGCAGTCAATAAAAACATCAGATCTACCATTGCGGTAAGATCTACCCTTGGGACTGGTTTTTTGGTTCTTCCTTTCGCAGCCTTGCCGCTTTGAGATTCGTTTAATGTTGCCATAATAATTTAGGTTTTTAATGATGATGACAAGCGCTATCAAATTGCATAAAAAAAGCGATTAAAAATTTAATCGCTTAAGAAAAAGTCGTCATTGCGAGGAGGAACGACGAAGCAATCTTACAACTGTGGGTTTATGGCTACCGTATTAAGATTGCTTCGTCGGCTGAAAAAGCCTTCTCGCAATGACGATCATATTAATATAATATTACTTCACTGCTTCAATTACACCGCAACCCACCCTTGGCCCTGAGTTACCAGTTGGTTGTGTAGTATAATCGTCGGTACCACCATGCACAATAATTCCGCGACCGATAATATTTTTAATATCGCCATCCTTAATGCTCCATCTATCGGTAGTAACCGAAAGCGTGGCATGGCCTTTATTATCTAACATGATGTTGCCAATGTCACCGCTGTGATAATTGGCAGATCCCCATTTGCCGTGAGCTTCTTTAGTTGGGTTCCAGTGGCCGTGTGTATTTTCACCCATATTGCCACAATCGCCATGTTCGTGAAAGTGGACCGCAACATTACTGTCTGCACGTGCAGCAAAATTCATCTCGATGTCCATCTTAATTTTTCCATCGCTTAATTCGTAAAACTTTGCCGTTCCAATGGTTTTTGTATTATCAGCTGTTTCGGTCAAAGTGGCCTGGGCAATTTCTTTGTCGGTTTTAGCACAAGCACTGATAAGTGCTACACCTGCAATAGCTAAGCTTAAAAGATATTTTTTCATTTTATAAAAATTTAGTTCACATAAGAAACAGATTGACAATCATTTAGTTTGCTTTAAAAAGAAGGATGCTAAAACCATTTCGAATGCCACTTGTTTAAACAGTATAAAATCGTATAACTATGGAACAGCCAATTGCAATGAACACTTTAAGTCAAATTTTGGAGAAATTGAGGCTGAAAGGAAAAGATAACGAATTAAAAATTTCTGATCATGGTAAGATGCAAAGTAAATCGCTCGGAAAAATTTATAGCCCCGAAGATTTAACCATTGTTAAAACTTATCGCTTTGAAGGAGATTCAGATCCTGCAGACAATTCAGTATTGTATCTGGTAGAAGATCAGGAGAAAAACATTGGGTATATATTAGATGCTTATGGCATCTACTCTGATAATGAAGGACCGGCATTTGATGATTTCTTAAAGAAAATTCCTACCGAAAATAGAGATGAACAGGAACTTTTCTGTTAATAGCCTAAAAATTTTATTGGAAGGGAGAATTAGCGTAATCTGATTCTCCCTTTTTGTATTTTAAAATATTAGCAGGTTATAATTCCGTAATTTTGCGCCTCATTTACCAGCGACAGATGAAAAGCAAAATCAATATCCCACCCATACCAGCCGTTTTACTGTCTATTATCAGTGTGCAGTGTGGGGCGGCAATTGCAAAAGGGCTTTTCCCACAAATTGGCGCTGCTGCTACCGCATCGTTACGGATCGGTTTATCAGCGATCATCTTATTAATCGCTTTTAGGCCAAACTTATTTAAACTAAATGCCAAACAATGGAAATATGTTACCCTATACGGTGTTTGTTTAGGGGTAATGAATATGGTATTCTATATGGCTATAGCAAGAATTCCGATTGGTTTAGGAGTAACTTTAGAATTTGTTGGCCCATTGGGCCTGGCTATTTTTGGATCTAAAAAACCTATAGATTTCCTTTGGGTAGTACTGGCCGCAGCCGGCATTGCACTAATTGCCCCCTGGACTAGTACAGGGCTAAATGTTGTGGGTGTATTGTTGGCACTTTTAGCCGGCATTTTTTGGGCAGCCTATATTATACTGGGTGGTAGGATCTCAAAAATAATGAAAGGTGGTGATGCTGTTGCCATTGGAATGTTATTCGCTACCATAGTCATCTTGCCATTTGGTGTTTTTAGCGACGGCTTAAGTGGCCTTAATCCAAAATTACTGGGTTTAGGAGCAGCGCTTGCTCTACTATCAAGCGCCATCCCATTTACCCTCGAAATGAGAGCCCTTAAGCAGCTCCCTGCCCGGACTTTCAGTATTTTAATGAGCCTCGAACCTGCCATGGCTTCATTAGCTGCACTCGTTTTTTTACAAGAATACCTCACTTTAAAAGAGTGTTTTGCCGTGGCTTTCGTTGTTATTGCTTCTGCGGGTTCTTCGTTAACAGCCAGGCGTGCAAAACTGTAATTAGGCCAGTTTTTCTGTTTTATAGATTACAATGCCATCCGTCAATGTATCTGCTTGCGCTACAAAGGCTAAAATATAAGGCTGCTGATCGTGGAGATCCAAACCTGCCTGATCTTTCCACTCCTCCTGAAAAATAAAAGTATTATCAATTGCAGATTCATGCAGATCATACTGAATGCAGGCTTCCTCTTTGCGGGAATTTACCACCATATCCAGCAGCATAGTTCTTAATGCTGCTGTGGTTTCTTTCTTACTTTTAACAATTGCTGTTAGATAAATGCTCATATACTGCTGTATTTAAAAAATTTTGGGTTAAATGTTCCTCATGCAATTTAAGTGCATTCGTTATATCTGCGTTCTTTTCTACATCGTGAAAATGAATGCCATCTATGCATTCCATTCCGGTAAAAGCGTTCATTCTATGAAAACCAAACAATACACCATCATCTACACTGGTTTCCATAAAAAATTCTTCAGGTAAGGTAAATGCTTCTTTTGGTGCATTCCACGATGATGTTACCATGTACTTACGACCGTGCAACATCCCTCCGGTGCCGTAGTTTCTTGTCGGATTATCTGCTTTACGGCCATCACTTACATAGATTCCTTTTTTATGCCCTTCGGTAAACACAACATCGATATATTGTTTAAACCCATATGGTAACTGAAACCACCAGATGGGTGTATGGTAAATTACAACATCTGCCCAAACATATTTTTCTACTTCCTCTTTCGGATCATAATCATGATTAATGTTAGTTGTTTTCACTTCGAAATCTGCCAATGAAGAAAAGAAACTGGCTGTAGCATCAGCTATTGTTTCGTTAAACCTGCCCCCTGAGTGACCAAATTTTTGTCCCCCGTTGATGATGAATATTTTTGTCATTTCGTTTTTCTATTTGATAAGACAAAATTACAGCGCCTAAATCTATTATTAAAACAAGTTAATTCATAGCTTTGTATCAGAATTATAATAGCAAAATTATGGTTAATTTAGAATGGTACAGAAGTTTTAAGGCAATTTATAAAACGGGAACCTTAACCGGTGCAGCAGAGAACCTGTTTATTTCGCAGCCCGGGGTAAGTTTGCATTTAAGTTCTTTAGAAAGTTACGTCGGCTATAAGCTGTTCGAGCGTACGGGCAGGAAGATGATTCCGACCGAAAAAGGAAAAGTGCTTTATAATTTCATTGTAGAGCCGCTTACAAAACTTGAGGATGCTGAAAAACATTTTCAAAAAAGCACTGAGAAACATACACCAACCATTAGCGTAGGCATGTGTTTCGAAACTTTTCAGATTACACTCGAACAATATATATCTACACTTCCTTTTAATGTGATCATCCGTTTCGGCGAATATCCTGAAATGTTAGACCAATTGGATAAAGGTATTTTAGACCTGATTATCACCCCACAAAAAGGCAATTCGGCCAATGTAGAACACGAGGCTTTTTCCTCCGAAACCATTGTTTTAGTAGGCGGAATAGAAACTGATGGGCAAACTTTTAATTCGTTGGTTAAAAAGAACGATTTAGCCGGAATGGAAGCCTGGTTAAAACAACAAAAATGGTATGGAACAGCCGGCGATATGGAACATCTTCTACGTTTCTGGCAGCTTAACTTTGGCWAACATGCCGATGGTTAGTATATAGTTTATATTGAAAATGATCATGGTTAGATCCCTGATTTAATTTTGCTTAAACAATAGATAAATAATTATTTCAGATAATACTTTAAGCTTCCATAATGAGTTATCCTAATCACCTTTTAAGTAGCGATCAATTATTAGAAGTTTTTAATTTGACCCATACGGCCACAGCTGTTCATGTTGGCGAAACGGCCATAATTCAGGCGGCAAATGATGCAATGCTCAGAATATGGGGAAAAGACAGGAGCGTAATCGGAAAATCGTTAGAAGAGGCTTTACCTGAACTTAAAGGACAACCTTTTATCGATATGTTCAGGAAAGTATGGTTGGAAGGGCTTGTAATTTCGGGAAAAGGCACTGCCGCCGATATAGTAATCGACGGCGAATTACAAACTTTCTATTTTGATTTCGAGTACCGGGCGATAAAAAACGATGCGGGTAAAACCATCTGCATTTTACATACGGCAATTGATGTAAGCGAGCGGGTACTTAGACAGCAGGCTGTAGAACAGGCGCTTGAAAGAGAAGAGGCGTTACAACGCGAGCAAACTTTAAATGAAGAACTGGCGGCAACAGTAGAAGAACTTGCCACAACCAATGAAGAGCTTGTGGCCACCAACGAAGAGCTCCAGGAAACACAAGAAACGCTGCACGTTTTAAACAACGAACTGGAATTAAGGGTTATTGAGCGCTTTAACCAGCTTTCGGAAAGCGAAAAGCGCTTTAGGACCATGGCAGAAGGAACCGATATTTTTATTGCTGTTGCTGATGAAAGTGGAAATGCCATTTATTTTAATAAATCGTGGGTAAAACTCACGGGCCGATCGATGAAAGATCTGCTCGACTTTGGCTGGGCAGATTTAATTCATCCTGAAGATCGGGATAGGTATATAAATATTTACCTTTCGGCCCTTGCCGAAAAAAGACCTTTTACCGGCGAATTTAGAATACTCACCAAAAAAGGCGATTACAGATGGTTGCTTGCTAGCGGCCCTCCACGTTTTCATGCCGATGGCTCATTCGCTGGTTACATTAGCTCCTGCATTGACATTACAGAACGGAAGTTAATTGAAATAGAGCGACTGAATCTAAATAAACTTATAGAGGCGAGCTCAGAGTTTATAGGCATTGCCGAATTGGATATGTCAATCCAGTACCTAAATCCTGCCGCAGTACAAAAACTAGGCTGGTCTGGCATTTCGAACAGAACAATCTTAGATTGCATTTTTCCAGAAGATCGATTAAAGGCAAAGGAAATTCTACCAGAGATTTTAAAGAATAATACCTTCAGACAGGAGATTCGATTCTGGAATGAAAAGACAGGACATCCTTTTTGGATTGAATGGAATGGCTTTGCCATTCGAAATGAAACCGATGAAATAGTTGCCATTGCTACGGTAAGTCCTGATATTACAGAGCGAAAACTTTATCAGGAAGAACTGCAAGGCATAAATATGGAAATGGCAGCAGCAAACGAAGAGCTGGCCACTACAAATGAAGAGCTTGCTAAAACGCATGATGACCTTATCAAGTACACCAATAAACTATCAGACAGTGAGGAAAAACTCAGACAGGCGATAGAAACCGGCAGAATGGGTACATGGAGCATCAATCCGAAAACACTTGAAGTTACGATGTCGAGCTTTGTTAAGGACTTGTTGGGCTTGCCTTTGGATAAACCTGCAGAAATGGATATGATTATGAAGGCCGTGAATCCGGATTACCATAACATGCTTTTTTCGGCGCTGGATAATGCCATAAAAAACCATTTACCTAGTGATACGGAATACCCGATTAACAATTTAATTAATGGTCAGGAAAAATGGGTTAGAGCAACCGGGCGTGTTTTTTTAGATCAACAGGGAAATCCAACGGAGTACTCTGGCCTTTTCATCGATATTACGGAGCAAAAATTAGATGAGATTCGAAAAAACGACTTCATCGGAATGGTTAGTCACGAGTTAAAAACACCGCTAACTGCAATTAATGGTTTTGTGCAGGTTTTGCAGCGCAAAGCAAAAAAAGATGAAGATAATTATGCCATTATTGCTTTAGATAAAGCGCACAGCCAGATCAGGAAAATGACCGCCATGATTAATGGTTTCTTAAATGTATCCCGTTTAGAATCGGGCAAGCTGCTTATCGAAAAAACAAACTTTAGCTTAGATGAACTGCTGAAAGAAACCATCGAAGAAACTTATGTGTCACAATCTTCGCATCAAATTATATTAAACCCAACATGCGAGGTTAACATTAATGCCGATCGGAATAAAATCGGGAATGTGCTTTCTAACCTGATCAGCAATGGCTTAAAATACTCAGACAATGGTACACGTATCGAGATTACCTGCAAATTGCACCATACTGAGGTTGAAATTCAGATTAAAGATGAGGGAATAGGGATAAAGCCGGAAGATATTGATAAACTTTTCGAACGTTATTACCGCGTGCAGGGTAACCACACCATTTCGGGCTTTGGGATCGGGCTTTACTTAAGCGCCGAAATTATTGAAAGACATGGCGGCCGGATATGGGCAGAAAGCGAAGAAGGTAAGGGTTCCGTTTTTCATTTTACTTTGCCATTGAGTTAATTAGCACAGTTTTTACCGCAAAGATCACTAAGGTTTTCGCAAAATGAGATAAGTTTTTTCTGGAAAAATGGTCGTTACGGAATTTGCACGATCTATATTTTTTTGTCATTCTGAGTGAAACGAAGAATCTTTCTTCTGTATGTGCTGTTACATGAAAAGATTCTTCACTGCGTTCAGAATGACAAAAAGGCGTTTTTCTTTTGTAAAACTTTAATCTATCTCTAATCCCTCCAAAACCTCATCATCAACCAAATTCGGCAGTGTAATTTTTAAAGTACCAGTCCGTTCCATTTCGCGTTCGATGGCAAAGCGGGCTTCTTTATTTCGTGCCCAGCTTCTTCTGGCAATGCCGTTGTTTACATCATAAAAAAGCATGTTTTGTAGTTTTTCAGCAGTTTGTTCGCTTCCATCCAATACCATCCCGAAACCACCATTTATTACTTCCCCCCAGCCAACGCCACCACCATTGTGGATCGAAACCCATGTGGCGCCCCTAAAACTATCGCCAATTACATTATGAATAGCCATATCTGCGGTAAACCTGCTTCCATCGTAAATATTGCTCGTTTCTCTAAATGGAGAATCCGTTCCGCTTACATCATGATGATCTCTCCCAAGAATAACTGGTGCCGATAATTGGCCGGTATTAATCGCTTCGTTAAACCTCAGCGCAATCTTTGCTCTTCCTTCAGCATCTGCATATAAAATCCTGGCTTTTGAGCCTACTACAAGTTTATTTTCCTTTGCCGCGCTGATCCAATTGATATTATCCTGCAGTTGTTGCTGTATTTCTGCCGGGGCACTAAGCTTAATCTCTTCCATCACCTCTTTAGCCATTTGATCGGTTAAATCGAGATCCTTTTCGTTACCTGAAGCACAAACCCACCTAAATGGGCCAAAACCATAATCGAAACACAATGGGCCTAAAATATCTTCTACATAAGATGGATATTTAAAATCTATCCCATTTGGAGACATTATATCAGCACCTGCCCTACTACACTCCAACAAAAAGGCATTTCCATAATCGAAAAAATAAGTTCCTTTGGCAGTATGTTTGTTAACACTGGCGGCATGCCTTTTTAACGAATCCTGAACATAAACTTTAAACCGATCAGCTGCATGGGCCATCATTTCATTTGCCTCAATAAAACTTAAACCTACCGGATAATAGCCTCCAGAATACGGATTATGTAACGAAGTTTGATCAGAGCCAATAGCCACATCAATATTTTCCTGATCAAACCGCTCCCATACATCAACGATATTGCCAATGTATGCCAGAGATACCGTTTCTTTTCCTTTTTGGGCAAGTACTACATGGTTAACCAATTCATCTAAGTTATCGATAAGTTCATCTACCCAACCTTGTTGATGCCTTTTGGTTGCAGCCTTAGGATTTACCTCTGCACACACCGTAATACAGCCCACAATATTGCCCGCCTTGGTTTGTGCGCCGCTCATACCACCTAATCCTGCAGTAAGAAAAACTTTGCCAGCAGTATCCTTTCCATAAAAACCCTTTTTGYGGAAAGCATTCATTAAGGTAATGGCCGTACCATGAACAATACCCTGAGGCCCTATATACATGTACGAACCTGCCGTCATCTGTCCGTATTGGGTTACCCCTAACGCATTAAACTTTTCAAGATCCTCAGGTGAAGAATAGTTGGGTATCATCATACCATTGGTAACTACAACGCGTGGTGCAGCGGTGCTTGATGGAAATAATCCCTGTGGATGCCCGCTGTAAATATTCAGCGTTTGCTGATCGGTCATCGTAGCCAGGTATTGCATTGTTAAAAGATACTGTGCCCAATTTTGGAATACACTTCCATTTCCGCCATAAGTAATCAGCTCTTCAGGATGCTGTGCAATTGCCGGGTCTAAATTATTCTGGATCATGAGCATAATTGCCGCAGCATGAACAGTATGGCAGGGGTACGCCGTTATGTCTCTTGCATAAATGGCATAGTCGGGCATAAAACGGTACATATAAATGTGTCCGTAGTTTTCCAGTTCAGCCAAAAATTCTTGAGCAAGCGCCTGGTGCCATGCTTTTGGAAAATAACGCAAAGCATTTTTAATGCTCAGTTTTTTTTCACCTGCGTTTAAAACATCCTTTCTTACAGGCGCATGGCTTAGTTCTGTATTTCTGTTTTTGTGTGCAGGCAATGTTGAAGGAATACCTGCCAGTATCTGTGCTTTAAAATCCATGTTTTACAATTTTGACCGCTTAATCTAATGTTGATTCTGCCTCGCTTGCAACGGCAACAATTTCACCTTTTTGTACCATTTTAATGGCATTCTCCATCCTATCATACATAATCTGATCTTCTTCAAAATGATCAATTTCGGTACGCACAAAATCGTGTACCGCAGCCAGTATTTTGCCCGGTTTTAATGGGTGATGATAATCAACGGCCTGTGCGGCACAGAACAGCTCGATACCCAGGATTTTTTCTACGTTTTCGATCACCTGCAGGGCTTTACGTCCGCTGATCGAACCCATACTCACATGATCTTCCTGACCTAAAGACGTTGGAATACTATCTGCACTAGCCGGAAAACAAAGCCCTTTATTTTCGCTGGCCAAAGCAGCAGAGGTATATTGAACAATCATAAAACCCGAATTTAATCCAGTTTCTTTCATCAGGAGTTTAGGTACACCTGGCGTATTTCCTTCCAGGGAAAGGTAAATCCTACGATCGCTGATGTTTCCGATTTCTGAGGCGGCTAAGCAGGCGTAATCGAGCGGTAAGGCCAATGGCTGACCATGAAAATTACCGCCGCTGATCGTTAAATCGTCATTAAATATTACAGGGTTATCCGTTACCGAATTCAGTTCGATTTCTAAAGCTTCTTTTAAATGCATCCATGCCGTTCTGGAAGCTCCATGTACTTGTGGAATACACCTTAATGAATATGGATCCTGTACTTTGGCGCAATCGGCATGCGATTTCATAATTTCAGAACCTCGCAACAGTTTACGTACTTGCCCGGCAACCGCAATATTTGCCGGATAAGGCCTAAGCTGATGAAGCTGTGCATGAAAAGGTTTTTCAGAGCCTTGTAGTCCTTCGATCATCATCGCCGAAATGATATTGGCTGAAGCCAGCACATTTTCTAATCGCTGTACCACTTTAACGGCATGCGCAGCGATAAACTGGGTACCATTAATGAGGGCCAAGCCTTCTTTTGGCCCCAACTGCAGCGGACTCATCTGATATTCTTGTAAAAGCTGAGCTGTAGCAATAATTTCACCTTTGTAATGAACTTTTCCTAAGCCAATTAAAGGCAAAAAGAGGTGAGATAAAGGAGCAAGATCGCCGGAGGCACCAACAGAGCCTTGTTTGGGTACTACCGGTATAGCACCGATTTCTAAAAACCAGATCATTCGATCGAGCGTTTCGATTTTAATACCTGAATATCCCTGCGCTAAAGCCTGTAGTTTTAAAACCAACATCAGTTTTGATATTTCACTATCTATCGGCTCTCCAACACCAACAGCATGACTTTTCAAAATATTCTCTTGTAATTTACGGGTATCAACCGCCGAAATCATGGAGGTACACAGTGGTCCGAAACCGGTATTGATGCCGTAAACGGCTTTACCTGAAACCGCTATCCGTTCAACTACCTTACTACTTTCCAGTACTTTATTGCGGGTATCCTGGCTCAATATTCCTTTTATCTCGCCATTGCTGATGGCCAAAGCCAGTTTAGCGGTTAAATGATCTGTTCCATAATTAAAAATCTGTTGCTCGCTCATGTTAAAAAGGTTTTAAACAAAAATAAGCTCTATATTTGATACCTATAAATACCAATTACATCATCATGTAATAACCATGGGTTATCAGATAGAACTTAGGCACTTAAAATATTTTCAGGTTTTGGCCGAGGAACTGAAGTTTAGAAAGGCCGCAGATCGCCTTTTTATTTCTCAACCAGGCCTGAGCCGGCAGATTAAACAGATGGAGGAAATTTTTAACGCCCCATTGTTCGATCGCAATAAGAAAAAGGTGGAGCTTACCGAAGCAGGCCTGTACCTAAAAGATGAGGTAGATTTTCTGTTCAGCCATATCGAAAACATTAAAAAACAGATCAGCAATATTAATGAAGGCAAACAGGGCGAACTTCGAATTGGTTTTTTAGGCTCAGCAGCACAAAAAATCGTCCCCGAAGTTATATTTAAACTGAACAAAGATTTTCCAGAAATCAGAACAAATCTGGACGAAATGCCCAATAAGTTACAGATCGAACTGTTGGAAAAAGACATGCTTGATATGGGTTTTGTAAGGATGCAACAGTTTAAACCTGGCATTTCTAAACACATGATCCATCAGGATACTTTTTCCCTTGTATTGCCTAAAAGTCATCCCATGAAAAAGGCATCATTTGAAGCGGTAAAAAAATTGGGCAATGAACCCTTTATCTTTTTCTCTAGTGATGACAGTCCATTCTATTACGACCTAATGATGAGCATTTGCGAGGATCATGGCTTTAAACCCAAAACCTATCACAAATCGGTTAATGCGTTAACCATTTACAAACTGGTAGAAGAAGGTTTGGGCATTGCCATTGTACCCACCGCCCTGCAATATGGCTATCAGGAAAACGTAAAGTTTGTAGAGCTTACCCATATTCCGCAAAGAACAGAACTTTACATGATCTGGAAAGAATCTAACCGGAACCCGGCACTAAAAAATGTAATCAAATTGTTGTTGCAGGATAAAGTTTAGGTTGTAATACCTATTTCAATGAATTTAGAAAAGAGATTATAAACAGTATTATTAATATCTAGCGGATAACTTCCTGTATCGCCGTTATTCAAACTATAATCTAATTGTTTTTGATCAGCGCATGCTAAATTATCAACCTTAAACCTACCCCATGGATTCTGCTTAATCAAAATAATTTCATCTTCTTCACTTATAACTGCTAAAGAATCAATTAATTCATATTTTTCATTTTGTTTGTAAAGATCCAATTCTTTAAATTTCCCTTCTTCAAAGAAGAGTTGAAACTTATCCAATTCATTCTGATCAATAGCCTTAAGATCAAAACTAGAAATTGCTTCAAAAATTAAACTGTCAATCTCATGTTGGCGTTCCAGTTTGAAGATGGTTTCTTTGTTTCTATAAATAGACCTAAAAGATAATGTTGTGAATTTATCATCTACAACAACATCGAAAATATCTTTTAATGATGGTTCTCCATGAGGATTCTCATCTAAAAGAAATTTATTTAAATCTAAACTGTAACTAAATTTAAGGTCGGCGATTAAACATAGTTCTTTTACTTTCGGCTCGTAAGTTATACCTGAGACTTTTGGCTTAATAATTTTCATAAAATTTTATTTACAACTCTGCAACGCTTTCCATGCAGCGTCAGACTTAGTTCTGTYAGTTCCGGACGAGTTTCTTATCGCATCAATCTCTGCTTGCATCTTGGCAAAATCCTTTGAATGAATTGTTACGGTACCTGTTGTAACATTCCCTTTAGTTATAGGTATGGTCACGCTTTTGGCACCACCTCTTTGAAGTTCGCTAAAGATATTTGACCTACATTTTGTACAAACTCCTACCGGCTTACTTCCTCCTGGATTAAAATCACCAGTTACATCAGTTATATGTACATCTTGACCATTTAACCACCCATTCCGAGAAAAATCTTTTAATCCATTTATTTCAGCATGTCCGCTCGGAGAACTACTATAGATTCCCGAATTTCCTCCTGCAGTTATTTTAGCAGTTGCACCATTCATGAAATCGCCCCATGGCATTAAACCGAAAACATCTAACCAGTAGTTGCTATCTTCAACATAGGAATAAAGTTTATCCCCTCCTTCCAGTCCTATTGGATCTTTACTTACATACCCTCCAATCTCTGGATCATAATACCTAAACCGGTTATAATACAACCCCGTTTCGGTATCCTCATATTGCCCCTGATACCTGAACGGAACAAATTCCCTGCTGCCGCTAAGTTTACGGATTTTTCCATAAATATCAAGCTCACAATCCCACACTTTTTTACCTGTGTCATCAAAAGCCTGTACAGGTGTACCCAAATAATCGCTAATAATGGAGTAGCACTGGCCATTAACAATTTTGGCACTTGGGTTAAATTTATTCTGATCGTAAACCCAGGTAATTAAATCACTGCCCAGCGGTTCTGTTTTATCATAACCGAGTAGACCGTCTTCATTAACTACTAAATTTGGCCGGTCGTTTAAGGGGTAGTTCCATTCATGAAGGAGTAAATTCCCATCCCACACGTAACGATACACCGTATTTTTAACAATTTTGGCTTTCCTCCTTCCTAAAGCGTCGTATTCGAAACTGATGATCTCGCCATGTGGATTTTTAACCGCTTTCATCATGCCATTGGCTGCCCAGGCGTAGGCCCAGTCACCTTTTTTCCACTCTGGCAAATCGGGTTCGGCATCGGCTAAGATATCAAGCATTTCAGTTTTGGGAACATCAGGGTTGGCCATTCCCCAGTTTAATTTTTTGCCAAATAGGCCATTGTCTTCAGATTTAGCAACTTCTTCTTTTGCCAGACCGATAATATTCCGTTTACTTTTTTGTAACAGGTTGCCTTTGGCATCGTAACGGTAATACCATTGGTCATCTTTAAGCAGTTTACCACCTTTATCGTAACGTCTGTCGCTGCGATCGCCTGTTTTATATAAGTTTCCTGTTTCATCGGGATTCTTATAAATCACTTTACCATCGCTATAACTTGCCGAAGAAAGACTACCAAAAGTATCGTATCTATAATTGATGCTGCCACTCGTAATGCTGTTTAAGCAGCTATTCAGTTTATCGTTTGGCCCCCAGGCATATTGTTTAAATGCTGTGATGGAACGACTGGCTTCGACCTTTTGACTAATTGGATGGCCTTCATGGTCATAATCGAATGTCGCTCTAACCCCGCCGCTTAAACTGCGGCTGGTTTCCTGTCCGTTTTTATTCCGGCCAATAGCTGCTGTCCATTCTGCTGATCCGCCACTTTTAGCTGCGATGCCATTCAGATAACCAATTTCATTATAATCGTATTTAATATCGGCCCCTAATGAACTTTTTAAACTTGTCAGATTTCCAAAAACATCGTATTGATAATTAATCTGGTAGCCATCCTGTATTTCCTGGGTGATCATACCCAACGGATTGCGCCTAAAACTAACCGAAGAAAGTTCGTTCTCTGCTGTAATGAGCAAACCAAGTTTATTGTATTGAAAGGCTTCGTAAGTACCATCTTCATAGCTGCTGTATACCAATCGGCCGCTCAGATCGTAATTGTGGTACACGGCCTTTCCATCGGCCTGTATCGTTTTAATAATCTGCCCGTCCTGGTTGCGGATATATTGTTGCTCTTGCCCGTCAAAACCAATTTCCTTTACCACATCATCATTCGCATCCCTTAAAAAGGTATACTCTTCACCTTTTTCATTGGTAATACCTTTTAAATTTTCCCACTTATCATAGGTAAAATGAAGGGCCTGGGCATTTTGACTGGATGATTGGCTGCTTCTTTTTTGTGTTTTTAGGCTACCCATTGGGGTGTAGGCCATGTGCCATTCTTCGCGGCCATCGGTGGCGTAAACCGGAAGATCATAGGCATCGTATTTGAAACGTAAAGCCTCTTCTCCAAAATCTTTCACAAGGATTACGCGGCCCATTTCATCACGTTCCCAGATCGTAGTTTGATCACCATCGGGGCTAAAACGGATCAGTCGACCGTAATCATCATAAGTCCAACGACGTCTATTACCTTCGCTCGAAACCGATTCGATTAGTTGATTTAGACTGTTATATGTCCAATGAACTTCATAGCCATCATTATCGCGACAAAATATGGGTAATTTTTGTCCTTCGTTATAATAAAAATCGACTATACGATTATCTTTTTGAACATGTTTAAGCAATTGGTTCTGCTCGTTGTACAACCATGTTTCGTTTGACCCAGCCGGATCACTGCGCAATATGAGGTTATTATTGTCATCATATGCATACTGATACTGCTCGCCATCTGCCGTATGATAAGTGGTGATATTGCCCCTCTCATCGTATTCATAACCGATTACCCTGCCCTCAGGGCTGGAAATCATTTTTTCTTCATTATAACGATCGTGTTCATACCAGGTTTCGCCACCCATAGCATCTACTTTTTTGTACACCAGATCGTTTTCATCATAATAATAGCGTTCTACTTTACCATCGCGATAATATACTTCGTTATATCCTTCTTCCGGGAAATAGCTTATCGATCCACTCATAAAACCATCTCTGCCTTCAGTATGGATTACACGGCCCTCCTCATCATAACGCCAGAAATAAGCCATCCCGTTACGGTTTGTTCTTTTCACTACACGATCGTGATCATCGTACTCAAAGCTGATAGCTTTACCTGCCTGATCGTATACTTTGATCATATTGCCGCGTTGATCGTAATCGTAACTCACCAACAGATCGCTGGTGTTTTTATATTGATAATAAACTGCTTTAATTGCCGTACTTGCCTCATTGTGCTGCATTTCGAGCACACGTCCAGAATTTTCTACAATGCGGGATAAAAGTTGTTTTTGATAGTAAAATGTAAGGTTGGTGCCGTTATTGTACTCAATTTTGCTTATGCGGTAAATATCGCCATCAACCGCGCCACTAAAAAGCGTATAGGTATAAATATCCTGATCAATAGTGAGTACCCAAGTATTTTCATTGGGCCGTTCCATCCAGATTTTTTGTGCACGATCGTACTGTTTGCCTGAATACGGTTCGATATAGGGCAAAGGCATCACCATATTTTCTTTCGGGTGGCTAAAACCAACAATTTCAGCTTCAGGATCTGGATAAATATATAAATCGTAATTATTGTAAACCTGATTGCCCAACATACCTGCATATGGCTTATCGCTGCGCCATACATTGTTCCAGGCCAGTGTTTGGCCACCAGGCAGTTCGAAATCGGTCCATTCGAAAAACATGGCACCAGTAACAAAATTAACAGGTTCCAACCCCCAATGACAAAGTTTTTTTGATATGGGATTATTTTTAAAAAGTCCCCGTAATACTTTATTGACACCTTTTAAGGCCGCTTTTGATAAGGCACTTCCTAATTTGGTGAGCCCCCTCATAATACCAAGGGCCGCAAAACGCATTAAATACTCTTTCAGCGTATAATTATGGGGTGCAAATGTACCACCAACCAACACGGGTTTACCAGTATTAATCTGTACATACATACTCAATAAATCGCTGTAAAAAGCGAAATAAGCCAATGGGTTTTTCTTCAATTTACCAGGTACAGTTGGCAGGGGTTTCAAACCCATTGGTGGGCACCAGCAGGTAAGCACCTGGCCGGGATTAGAACCGCTCATTTCCGAGCCTTGACCTTTTACAGTAGTAGAACCCCAGTATACCTCGCCCTCATGTGGCGAGCCGGGGATATTCACAATAAAATAAACTGGAATAGAACTGATGTGCCTAAACGGGAGCAAAACACCCATAACAGTAGTGGTAGTAGTGGCTTTGTGGCGACCATGTACATAAATTGAGCCGCCCATCGGGATACTGGCGGTACCGATTAAACCTTGCGCAAATTTTGGAATAGGAATACTGAAATGCAGGTAATCCATCGGATCGAACACCATCCCAATAAAAGGATGTGGTAAAGGCAAAGGAATAAACCCAAAAGATGGCGGAATGGGAATGGTTGTCCAGTGAAAATCGATAGCCAGTACCACATCAAAATGCTTGCTAACATGTTGTACCGCGGTATTGGCCATTCCAGGCTTTTTAGCTTTTACAAGCTTTAAGGTGCTTTTTGCCGCAGGGGGATTACTTCCAGGGGCAACGCCACCACCGCCGCCAACTGCTTTTGGTTCGGCTTTGGTTAGGCTTGCAGATAGGCTAATTGACCTATCGGTAGACATATTCGGTTTACTCGCTTTTACTTTTTTCATCCGTATATTTTTTATGATAATGGATTGGCGTGATTTTTTGGTACTTCAGCCATTGATTTCCAGTCTTCTCCGTAATCCTGCCGCATATCCATATCTAATTTTTTGCCCTCAAGGCTTTCCTCACCATATTTTTTTAACATGATCGATGCGGTATAAGCCATCGAACTTTGTCGCCGTTTTTCAACCGGCATTTTTCTGGCAATTTCCAAACACTTCAAATAATAATTCATTGCTTTTGCAGAGCCGGTTATTTTGCTCTCCGAAAGCTGACCAAGTAAGCGGGTACATTCCATCGCTATAAAATCGTTCTCTATAATTTCTGCGATTTTAATTGCCTTTTCGAAGTACTTTTTAGCTTCATCTTTACCCGAATGTGCCAGTAAGAAACTGCCATAGCTCATGTGGATATGCGCACTCAATAGTGTGTTTTCTCCAGCACGGGCCAAAGCCATCTCATATTGTTGGCGTGCTTCACTCCTTTTATTCTTTATGGCTAAACTCTGTGCCAGCATTATTCTTGCTGCCACTACCGCCTCGTGCAATCCTTGTTTCTGGGCGATTACAATTGCCCGTTCTAAAACTGCATTGGCCTGCTCATGTTTGCCTTTACTTAAATAATTACTTGCAATCAGTATCTGCTGCTGGTAATCACTTTCAGGATCGTTCTTCTCCCGGTTGGTATGTGCTGCCGCATTTTGCATCAACTGGCTCACATCAATATTGATCCTGAATTCGGTACCCTGTTTTAATTTTTTTAAGGTACGGTGTGTATGGTGCTCGGTATAAACCAGTTTAATATTATGGTTATCGAACGCTTTAACACAGCTGCACCATTCGTTAATCCATTCAGATAGGCCAGCTACATCATAGATGGTAGTTGGTGCCAGCTGAACATGTATTTTCTTTAATTTTAATTCAGGATAAAGATTGCATAACCTTATAAGTGCTGTAACAGGCAAGTAGGCATCAGTTTTATAATTCCGGGCACCTTCACCAACTTCAATATCCCAAACAACACCGGCTCTTGTATCCTTCTGCCATAAGTCAAAAATCTCCTTCCATTCTTTAACCAAACTTTTACCGTAATCATTTTCGTTCTGGAATTCCTGATAATGGAGCAGGAACATATCGTTAGTTCTGCTTTCTTCTGTTAATTGATATTTAAAATAAGCTTCGAATAAATTTACTTCGTGCCGCTCACCCAAACAGAGAAACAGGGTTTCTGATGGATGTTGCCTTACTACTTGTTGCCATTGTTTATCTATCTTAAATAATTCCAGTTGTATCGGGTTCATGGAGCTTTAATGTCGAAAATTAGTTTAGATTGATGGTGCCGCTACTGATATTCGTTTCGCTTTCACCTCCCACATTAATCTTTTTCGAAGCCAGATTGGCCTCTGTTTCGCCACTCATCGAAAGCGTTTTAGTACCAATATCCAAGGTTTGTGATTCTATCCCGATACCAGAAGTTGGTGTTCCATCTTCAGGCCCTACACCTATACCAATACTGATTGAGGCAGAATTTCCGATGTTTTCTCCTAGTGTTAAAATATCCTTTCCCTTAATGATGATTTTTCCCGTTTTATCCATAAAAATGCTGCTCTCTCCGCATTTAATCAGGATTGATTCTTTAGTTTCGAAAACTGCTTTACCGGCTCCATCCAGCTCGATAAAATTGCTGTCTTTATCCCGCATAATCATACCCGCACCGTCATCCATGGTTAAAGTATGTCCGCTTTTAGAAGTCAAACTTTTGCTGTTATTGCTGGCACTACCGCCACTACCACTTTTGCCGTGAAATACCGAACCCAATACGATTGGCCTGGCAATATTGCCTTCTTCGAAGGTTAAAGCTACCTGATCGCCAATTTCGGGGATAAATACAAAACCCCTGTTTTTACTCACTTTATCGCTGCTTCCTGCATCTGGTGTAATTACCCGCAGCCACTCCGTTACGTCATTGGTTTTACATTCCCATTTAAATTTTACCTTAATACGTCCCTGCCCTTGCGGATCGGCATTGTCTATTACATCTGCCAGTTGCATATCTGGGCTTGGTTTACTATAGT
Source organism: Pedobacter sp. 01N416 (assembly GCF_056399685.1). Lineage (NCBI taxonomy): Bacteria > Pseudomonadati > Bacteroidota > Sphingobacteriia > Sphingobacteriales > Sphingobacteriaceae > Pedobacter > Pedobacter sp. 01N416. Next base: position 2,517 of record NZ_JBFTRT010000016.1, on the reverse strand, counting down.
TTTTTACCAAAAGGCGCTCCGTTGTAGCTACCACACCTTCGAAAGTGTTGTAATATTTACCTGTACCATCAATATCATGGTTGATACTGGTGATCAGAAATTTACCCAGGCTTTCTGTAGAAAAAGATAGTTCTTTTCTCACACTCATCGTAATTTCGGCGATACTGCCAATGCTCAAAGCAGCATTATCTCCATTTGCATTTACTTTCAATAAATTACTGATGTGTGCCTTTTCTTCATTCTGTACATGATTTTTAATGTCGTTGTTATTGTCTACCCGGATAAGCGATGGTTGATTGAAGGTTTTGCTATACATCGCGTTAGAAACTTGTATGGCGTGGGCAAGGTCGGGTGATCCGTCACCCTGTCCGCTACTTTCACTCTGGAGCATCTCATCCTGTTTGGGGTTATAAGCAAAACGTTTATTCTTGATTGGTGCAATTTCCATGGCATACTGCAGGTTTTGTACATCACGACCGTAAATCAAGGCAACCTCTTTCTGATCATCTGGCTTACCAAAATTCAATTGGTTGCCATCATAGTAAAACCATTCATGGTATTCGCCCGAAAGCCTGTTCAGAAAATCGAAATCACTCTCCCTGTATTGAATCAAGTAATCAATAGGATCTTTTCTAGCGGCATTGGCCACAATTTTAATATCGTTTGAGGGAACATCCGATGTAGCAAGAGTTACGATCGTATTTAAATCTTTATCAAGATAAGAACCTAAATCAGGACCGCGATCGATCAAGATCGTTGGACTATAACCGCTCACAATCAGTACACCATGATAGCCATGGCTTTGTGCCAGTTCTACTTTGGTTACCAGGCCGGCAAATTCCTGTAAACTACCAGAATCGTGACCAAAGGAAGCAGTAAGGGTTTTACCCACAAAATCGCGACTGTCATTTAAACTGATCATTCCCGGCGAACCCATCTGATCGTGGTTAAACCGCAGCTCGAAAAAATGATGCGCATTAAAAGCTTGTTTTAAACTAAATGAGGCAAAATGGGTAATTGCCTTATTTTCTATGTTAATTTCTACAATGAGTTTCTTTTCCATAAATTCGATCTTTTAGCAAATCCACAAATAAATTCCGTTGGTTCTGGGGTCTAAGAAATAATCCTGATATAAACATTTATAGCCATCCCACAGGGTAAAATGGCCAGTCGCATCACTAAACTGGGTTTTAAAGCAGATAATACCCGATACGCCGTCTATTTTATTTTGAAACGCCCTTAAATCATGATGTGCTATCCAAGTGTCTCTAACTCCTTTTTCCACTTTAATATCGGGCTTTTTATATTTGTGGTTGAGGTAGTCGAAAAATTCGCTCACCCGAAAACAATAGCGCTTTTGATCAGCTCCAGCAATAGTTTCGAACTTTTTAGTATACGGATACCGACTGGGTATGGCATGGACTTTTACCTTTTCCTGGGCCAGGAAATTCTGTTTTGTGGTATATTTCCAACTAGGCAGGCTTAGGCTAAAAACCTTGTTATTAATACCTAGATAATTAAACGCCCTGCTCATCCTCACCACACAGGTATTGGTAATGTAAGCAGCATTAACAGCCCCACCAATTGTTGCTTTTACCAGTTCGCTACTTGTTGCTGGGTAATTTATCCTTAAATCGGTAAAACTTGGTAAAGAAAGTGGCATGCTATTTTTTGGTTAGAAGTGAATCAAGATATTTAGTACTTTTAAATGATGCATTTTCCAGTGCATAGAAAAATACATTCTTGCTTCCTGAAAATGAAAGAGTTGATTTAGCTTTCTGGAGAAAAACAATCAGCGTATCATTTGGGTATTCAATATATTTTAAATCACTCATTACCATATACTTCAGGCTATCCATAGGTTTTAGCTTCCCCTTAAATGATTTTAATATTTTCGCACTAAAAACCTTTTCGGCATTGTAAACGGAGTCAACCCTGGTAATATTTACCAGCACAATGTACCCTGCTTCCTTTTTAAGCTCATACACCATTTCTTTTGGCGGATCTTGATTTTTTTCGCCTTCCAGGTGTTTATTTGTGTTAACTAAAGCCAAAGAATCTTTATTAACGGCAGCAGGTAAAACATTCTGCTTCTTATTATTTTGCTGGCATGCGGCAAAACCTATGGCTAAAAGAGCCCATAGTAAGTTATGTGCATATTTTTTTGTTTGCTTCTGTATATTTTTATCGATTTTAAAAGCAAATACATCTGCCATGAGGAAGGTATTTAAATGTTAATTGCGATTCTATTCCGTTTAATTAAGGAAAAAGCATAAGACCAGGCACTAGAGGGATATCTGTGGCCTGGTCTGCTGAAATTTAGGCTTTAGGCCAATCGTTTTCATGTTCTGCATTGCCCAGTTTTAGTTTACGGGCCGATACCACAAAACTTAAAGTCATTGGCGTATTGTCGTTTACCGCAATACCCTCGTTATACTGGATGATATAACCATCTTCGAAAGACAGTTCCTTCATTTTTGCATCTTCTTCGCCTTTCTTGAAAACCAATGTTCCTGA
>NZ_JBFTRT010000015.1:0-17356 GCF_056399685.1 Pedobacter sp. 01N416 | reverse complement strand
CACCTATAGCGATGATAGTCCAATTACGATGAATCCTTTTGCCATCAGTGAGGAAGAATACAACATCGAAAAGAAGGAATTTATCTTGGTACTGATCCTAGTTTGTTTAAAGGGGCCTGAGGGGGATGCCAGCCAGCTGGAAAGGGATGTGATTTCTGAAGTGATTACTTCTTATTATGCAAAATGGTTTTCGATGGGAGAATCTTCGGGGATCAAAAAACTCAAGTTTGATTCTTTCTATGCTTATGCGATTGAAAAAATCCMGCTGATCATGAAGGAGAATGCTGTTCCTTTTGATTTTGAAGGCTTCCGTTTTATCATGCGGAAATTCTGCACGGGTGGAGAATTCGGTGCCATACTTAATGAAGATGCCGATAAATCCCTGTTGAATGAACGGTTGGTCATATTTGAAATTGACAGTATCAAGGAGCATGCCTTGCTTTTTGCAATTGTCACGCTGAATATAATGGACATCTTCATCCAGAAAATGCGCTATAGGAATTTTCAGCGGAAATCACTGATCATCGAGGAAGCATGGAAAGCGATTTCATCACCCCTAATGGTAGGTTTCTTGGTATATGTCGATAAAACGGTCAGAAAATTCTGGGGAGAATTGATACTGGTGACCCAGGATCTCGCGGATGTGGTAGGCAATGCAGTGGTAAAAGATACCATTATAAGCAGTTCGGATACTGTAATCCTACTCGATCAGGCCAAATTCCGGGACAATTACAATGAAATAGCGGCGATGCTGTCTATTTCAAAGACTGAAAGGAACAAGATTTTCAGCACCAATCAACTGGATAACCGCGAAGACAGGAGCCCTTTTAAGGAAGTGTATATCAGAAGGGGAGACGTTGGAGAGGTCTATGGTGTAGAGGTTTCGCTTCAGCAGTACCTGACCTATACCACGGAAAAACCTGAAAAGCTGGCTGTGCAAAGTTATCTGGCAATGGTTGGTTCTTATCCCGGGGCACTTGATGCCTTTATTGCTGATCTTAAAAGTTCCGGACTTTCCCTTGGTGATTTCGTTAAACAGGTCAATTCGCGTGCGTCCGGATCATTAAAAAAAACTTAACAAACTTAAAATCATGAAAGTATTTCTAATTATTTTTTGTGCTTTTTTATGCAGTAGCATAAATGCACAGACTCTTTATGTGGATCCGGTTACTTCGGCAGCCATTGCTGGTCATTCAGGAATTATCAACAGGCAGTTGGACCGTACCAATGATAATCTAAGCTTGATCTCAAGGGGGCAGCTATTGGTAACCGGACAGCTTGTTGTCGTGAACGATATGCAGGACAGGATATACCGGGGACTTACAGAAGTATCGGCAATACTCAACAACCTGATGTCCGTTAAGGAGATTGCCGATATCGGGCTTGATATTGTCAAGGATGTGGAAAAGGCTGTTGAACTTGGAAAGGCCAATCCGGTGCTGCTGTTGTTTGCCGAGCAGAACGCCCGTGAATTCAAAACAAGGGCGGTCAGGCTAGGTTCTGAGGTCGGCACTTTTGTCCTCAAGGGCGGTAGGGATAACCTGATGGATGCCGGGGAACGCTCGAAATTGCTGAATCATATTGCAGCTGAAATGCGTATCCTTCGGGGGACTTCTTATGGGATGCACCGGGCGATGTACTGGGCAAAGATGCGGGGGATTTTCGACTCGCTCAATCCCTGGTCTGGCTGGGTCAATATGGATGTGCGCATCGCAAACGATATTTTATCGGGCGCAAAATACTTAAAGAAATGAGGGTGCTGTTTCTACTTTTGGCTTTTGTGCTGTGTTTGCACACAGCGCGGGCCCAGCAAAAAGCGCTCAACATTCCTGCAATCCATCAGCTTGTTTCGGATTCCAAAAGTGAGCATGAGCGGCAGTCAGAGGCGAGGGACAGGCAGGCAGTCAATACGGTTAACGAACAGGCGAATAGAACCTTGCTGGCAAAGTTTAAAAACAGTTTCCGGGAATTGCAGTCACGTTTCGGTATTGTCGGTACCGCAATCGATGCGCTGGATATCGGAACTCAGGCAGTGCCGATGGTCAGCCAGATCATGCGGGACCAATATCGGTTATACGAACTGACGGGGAAAAATCCGTATCTGTTGCCGTTGGTACTCCAGAGTGAGATTGACCTGCTGGAGAAATCCCGTGACCTGGTCTATTATCTGGCTGGGCTTACCGCCAGTATTGGCGCGGTGAACCAGATGAAAGCTTCGGACAGGAGGATATTGTTTGACCATGTGCTCACCGAGCTGTCCGTTTTGAGGAACCTGGCAGCCGCGCTGGTTCGGAACCTTGAATACGGAAACCTTTCTGCTATGATCAAAAGGGCCAATCCATTTTCGCAGTATATAGATATTGACCGGGCCATTGTGAAAGATATTCTTGAAAAAGCCAAATACCTGAAAAAATGAAAGTGATATTTTATGTGATGGTTTTTTGCATGTGTCCGTTTTTGCTCTTGGCACAACGGGTAGTTTTTGATGCCAGGCACCTGACCATTGTAAATGAAAATGCCCTTGTTCGAAATGCGGCTGAGATCAGCCACAACGAACTGCTGGGCAAGATCAATAAGTCCTTAGACAATATCAATATAAATACGTCAAGCATTGTTATGGCCCAAAGCATGATTTATTCCTCGCTGTCCAATGTAAATTCAGCGCTGAAGAATGGACTGGCATTGCGTGATATGTATGCGATATGCGAAGAGATTATCGGTTATGGCAGGGAAATGGGCAAGCTCGGTGTTAATGAACCATACCTCTTGCTTTTCAGTGAGGAGATCATCAGGGACATTACAAAACGGAGCGCAAAGATGATGACCGAGATTTCTGGCTTTGTGCTCAAAGAGGGACAGGATATCCTGATGGACTATAATAGTAGGGATGAATTGATTGCAGGGATCAGGGTAGATCTGCAAATCATAAGGGGACTCGCTTATGGCGCATGGAAAGCAATGTATTGGGCAAAGGTGAGGGGAGTGATCAGCATGCTCAACCCATTTCAGGGATTTATCAACCGTGATTTACAGATCGTATCTGAAATCCTTACCAAAACCGGGTATTTAAAAAAATAATTTAAAGCTTATGAAAAATTTATTTACGATCTTACTGCTGTGTACGGTTATAACAGCTAAGGCACAGAAACAGATCCGGGATGAAAGTATTGTCAACCAGCAGGAACGCATGGTATTCAAACAATGGGACAGAAAAAAGTTTACCCCCACTTCCGGATTTCTGGGGCTTAATCCATATTACTGGCTTACCTGGGGGCTTCATCCCAACTATCCCAAAACTGATCTGCGGCCATTGGCCCTAGGAGGGGTTCAGAGCCTGCGTCTCGCATCGGTAACGGGTATGCAGCAAACGGATAAGAATTATGAACTCCAGTCCGATACCCTAGCGCAGACTTCTCTTTTACAGATTGCGGGAATATCTGGAATGCTTTCTGCTACAGATCCCTTATGGATACTATATTATTCCCGGCAGCTTAAAGGGATAACAGATTTTGATCCCGGTGAAGTACTGGCATCTGTTCCACAAGTTGCAAGGGCGCAAATTATTGCCCATGGCAGTCTGGACTGGTACACCCGCGAAATGGCTATCCTTTCAGAAAGACTAGAAGCGGCCCGGACAACAACACTGGATAGGGGAGCGAGGATTTTATCCTATCACAGGCTGCTTGCTGAATACCGCAAAATATCAGCAATATGGACCGATAAGGTAATTGCGGCAGCCCGTGAACCTGCAAGGATAAAGGTAAGGCAGGAGCTGACCAGTCAGGAAGTAAAGATAGATGGCTGGACACCGGAATCAGATGTGCGGACAGCGAAAGAAATCCTTAATAAAAGAAAGTATTAAACCAAAAGGTAAATGAAAAAGATGTTATTGTTGGGCATGGCCATGCTCACAGGTAGGCTTGCCTTTGGGCAGGCCACCGATTACCGCAGGTCCTTTGAGTTTCTACAGGGCGACGGAATATATGAAGAAGGGGTAATGGTGATCCTAAAAGGGTTAAAGGATTCGATATGGACACATTTTGATATGTTCATTGTGGATGCCAAGGCTTTGGCGGCGATATTTATGATCATTTTTTTTGCGATCAAATCCTATGAAATGATAGCAGGTGACAAAAAACTGGAAATTATGCCACTGCTGAGGCCTTTTGGTCTGGTCATGATCATACTTTGGTGGAACGGATTTGTGAGGATGGTCGCTTTTCCAACCGACCTTGTGGCAGCCCGGACCGAAACGATGTTCAATAGTGAGCAGGCCGAGGTCAATACGCTCAGGCTGATCCGGGCCGATTATATGCAGAAGGTCGCCAATTCCCTATATAGTTTTCAGGCTGAGACCGAAATGGCGGAGAAGGAGTCTGATACCTGGATGGGCAGGGCATGGGATTCTGTGACCAGCACGGTAAAAGAAGGAATGTCGACTGTAGTCAGTCCTGTGATAGAACTGAAAAACCGTCTGAAGATCGGTATGCAGCTGCTACTTACCCAATTGCTTGAACTGTTGGGCATCTGGATATTGAGACTCTCAACCTATGTGATATTTATGATCCAGATTATTTATTCAACAATATTGATCATTTTGGGGCCGTTTGCCGTTGCTGTTAGTATACTGCCGGCTTTCCGCGATTCCTTAAGCACATGGATCGCACGCTTTGTATCGGTCAATCTTTATCTGGGGATTGCCTATCTGATTATGTACCTGGTGGCGCTGCTGCAGAAATATGCCATGACCACTGAGATCAGTAGGTATAAGGAACTTATTGGTGAAAACGGAACGGCTGCCAATCTGGAGAAAATGGCCTGGTTTGCAGGCAACGGTATCCTTTCCTTTGGAACGGTAATCGTGAGCTTTCTGATTGGTGCCATCTGTATGTTTACTGTGCCGAGTATTTCCACCTGGATTATATCCACATCAGGTATCAGTTCTGCAGCTTCCAATTTTGGACGTGGATCGCAGACCGTTATCGGTATGGCCAAAAAGGCTACCAGTAAATTCTTTTAAACCATAATCCAACAATCATGATCATTAAAAATATTGAGTCCAAGATACGTTTGGCTACCATTGTTTCTGTTGGCAGTCTGGTCTGTGCCTTTCTGATCTGTATTTCTACTGGTTTTTTTACCTATAAGCAAATCGAGATTGCCAGGCGTAGTATTTACATTTTTGAAAACAATGTTCCGGTATTGGCCCGACAGACTGATGAGCAGCTGATCCGGCCTGCAGTTTACCGCGGACATGTCGAACTTTTCCATTCGCTTTTCTTTTCTCTTACCCCGGACGACAGGTACATCGACTATCAGATGAAAAAAGCGATGTACCTGATCGATGAATCTGGGATGCAGCAATACCTGAACCTAAAGGAAAAAGGATATTTCAGTTCTATACTTTCCAGCAGTTCGGTGCTGACCCTTCAAACTGATTCGATCTACATTGATGTCAAAAAGAAATACTTCCGCTACTATGGAAAGCAGCGTATCGAGCGCAGAAGTTCTATTGTTACCCGTTCGATGGTTACTGAAGGTTATTTAAGGGATATCCCAAAAAGCGATAATAACTTATACGGTGTACTGATTCTTTCCTGGAAAACCCTTGAAAATAAAGATATCGAAAATGTTCAGAAAAATCCGATCTAACAGAGCCCCTAACAGAACAGTTTCTGTCGAGCTCTATCATGAATTCCGGCCATATCTGGTTCTGTTGCGCAGACGGTTGGTGCGGCTATTAAAGGCATACCCAAGACAGGTATTTGCGTTGATGGTTACAATGGTAGCTTTTTCCGCGCTGTTTTCATTTGGCTTATTTCCCTTGCAGGATAAAAAAGAAATGAAGGCACTTCCTTTCAGCAGTAAAGAAAAAAGCAGTAAACGGTCAAACGCCATTGACGATGGGTTATCCAAGATCAGCACTACAGGCGCAAAACTTAGAAAAACGCTGGAGATCAGAAAGCAGGTAGACTCAGTATTGAGTAGGGGAACGCTTGGCAAACCTGATTCGGTTTTTCTGGAAGCTAAACTAGAGGAGCTCAGAAAGCTCCGTTAACCATATTGTTATGAAAATAGATTTTAAAAACCCACGGTATGTTGTTCCAATCATTGCCATTCCCTTTCTGTGTCTTTTCTTTTTCGTTTACAGCGAGAGCCTGTCAAAGAACCGGACCGTTAGTGCCGAAAAAGATATGAATGGTAACCTTGCTGAAACATCAGACCAGGTACGTGAACGCGGACTTTCCGATAAGCTGGAAGCTTATAAAAACAGTTACAAGGAATCTGATGGTTATTCCGCAATCAAAACCGTCGGCGACTATAAGCTGCCACAGGCAACCATGGCAAGTTCATATTCTGATCTGGAGAAAAAGAGGTTGGATTCTATAGAAGAATCCATCAAAAGTCAGGCTTACCTGCCCATGCAGCAGAATAGAAAAGCTTTTATTCCTTCTCCTCCGAGAAGAACTGAAAACGATAGCAGTATAAGGCCGGAAGAGCATGAAATGGCAAAGGTACTGGCAAGCTTGGCTGAGGCAAGAAACAGGGAGAGGCCACCATCTGCAAGTACAACCAAAGAAACTGATCCTATGGACCTGTTTAAAAAACAGATGGCCTATCTGGATAGTGTGCAAAAGGTCAATGACCCTTCTTATATCAACATCCAAAAGGAAAAGATGAGAAAGGATGAAGCGCTCATCAGAGAAGAGAAGATTTTTCCGGTTTCCAGGAATGCTGCCGTTAAATCCGAATTCAATACCCTTTTGGCGGATGAAAGCCGAGAGATGATCACCGCAATAATAGATGAAGACATTACCGGATATGCAGGGTCGAGGATAAGGCTTCGGTTGCTTGAAGACATCTATGCCGGAAAGTTGAAATTAACCAAAGGAACAGACTTGTATGCCAGGATCAGTGGGTTTTCCGAACAGCGGGTCCAGTTAGAGATCAGCTCGGTTCTTTGTGCGGGTAAAATTCTACCCATAAAACTTTTAGTCTATGACATGGACGGCCTCCCTGGATTATATGTCCCTGCGTCTGCCTTTAGGGAGTTTTCTAAGGGCTTTGGTTCAAACCCTGTCCAGGGATTCAATACGATGGGAAGTGCACAGCGCCAGAATGAATTTGTGATGAGTACTGTTGACCGGTTGTTCCAGTCATCCTCTGCTGCCATTGCCAATATGGTCAGGAAAAACAGGGCAAAATTAAAATATAACAATCAGGTGTTTCTTGTTGATCCCCAGGATCTTCAGGGCCAAAAATAAAAACGATATGAAAAATATAATTTTAACAGCCATTTTAGTTCTGAATATGGCCGGGAACCTTTTTGCGCAAGTTTCGGCTAATACAGTTGGATCAACTTCGGAAATCCCAAAGATTTTTATCAAGCGTTCCCTTACGCTGCATTTTCTTGCTCCGGAAAGGATTACATATGTGGATATTCCCAAAGGGTTGGTTGGTGATCTGCCGGATAAAAACCTGCTGAGGGTTAAAATTCCTGATTCGGCCAAAATCAAAGATGCATTTATCGGCGTACTCACCATCCTTGGAGAAAAAAGGATCAAACAGTATGCTGTAATCTACGATGACAGGCCGGAAACTGCATTTAGTTCTCTGATTGATATAGGCATCGGTGGGATGAGAATCATTGAAACGAAGGTTGCAACCGTATCAAGTACTGAACTTGATAGTATTTCAAGGGCGATATTGGAACACGGACCATTAAAGACAGATATAAGGAAAAGGAAAAATGGAATCCATGCGATGTTAAATGGCATTAGTACACTTGGAGAATATATTCTCCTGGATATCGGTTTTGATAATACAACCCACATCCCTTACGAGATAGATGGATTAAGGTTCCGTATTGAAGACCAAAAACAGCATAAGGCGACAACGGTACAGTCACTGGAAATTGTTCCAGTATCATGCCAGCTAAATATCCAGACCTTTGAAAAAAGGTACAGGAACATTTTTGTCCTGCGTAGGATGACTTTTCCAGACCATAAACGGCTTAAGATAGAATTGTCCGAAAAGCAAATCTCAGGCCGCTCCATTACCTTTGATATCCGCTATTCCGATATCCTTAAGGCCAAAAAGATCACCATTTAAATATTGTTTATATGGAAGAGACTAGGGAAATCCAAAAACTCCACGGTTTTCTGCAGTGCCTGATCTACTTTGCAATCGCGCTTGAAATAAGTGTATTTGTTTATTTGGGTGCACCATTCTGGGGCATCTTCAATATCGGGCTGGTGAAGATCAAAACAATCATCATATACAAAGAACTGATCTATAGCAAGCTTTCTGTACTGTTATTGATCTGCCTGGTCAGCATCGGAACATTATCAAAAAAGCAGTTGGACTTTGACCCAAAGACTAAAGTTGTTTATCCTTTGAGCCTTGGTCTGCTCCTTTATTTTGGTAGCCTATTTTTTTATGGAAAACCTGGCCGGTTTTTGTTTGCTTACACGACAACAATGGATCTGACCTACATGATATTTTCCTTTTTCGGCGCTATACTGATCAGTATTTCCATGGATAATGTCTCCAAGATTATTAGGTCGGGACTTGGGAAGGATAAATGGAATGTTGAGGCCGAAAGTTTCATGCAACAGGTCAAAAAGATAGAAAATCCTTACTCCGTAAATATACCGATGCTTTTCTATTACAAGAAAAAGGTTAGAAAGGGCTGGGTGAATCTCAATGTTTTTCGTGCAACGATTTTAATCGGGACACCTGGCTCAGGGAAATCCTTTTCGGTTGTGAACCCTTTTATCAGGCAGCTGATTGCGAAGTCTTTTGCAGTCTGCTTGTACGATTTTAAGTTTCCGGATCTTGGCAAGATTGCTTATTACCACTTTTTGCAAGCAAAGAAAAAAGGCTTTCTGGAGGATTTTAAGTTTCATGTGATCAATCTGACTGATGTCGAAAAGAGCCGGAGGATAAATCCATTGCGTAGTGACTATATTACCATGTTGGCAGATGCTTCGGAGACAGCGGAAGGGACTGTGGAAGCGCTTAAAAAGGGAGATAAGGCCAGTGGGAGCGACGCTTTTTTTACGCAATCTGCTATCAATTTTTTAGCTTCCTGTATTTACTTTATGAGCAGGCATGAAAAGGGTAAATATTCCAGTCTGCCACATGTAATGGCTTTTTTAAATCGTTCCTACGAAGAGATTTTTTCTGTTCTTTTTACCAATCCGGAACTGGTGTCGCTGCTTTCTCCATTTAAGTCTGCATTTGCTGCCAAGGCTTTTGATCAACTGGAAGGACAGATTGGAACACTGAAAATATTCATGAGCCGTATGGCGACAAAGGAAACATTCTGGGTGTTTTCGGGAGATGATTTTGATCTCAAGATTTCCGATCCATCTTCGCCTGGAGTTTTGGTGCTGGCTAATGATCCCAATACCCAGAATATCAATTCCGCATGTTATTCAGTAGTACTCAACCGCCTTACCAGGCTGATCAATTCAAAGGGCAATCTTCCATCTGCACTGATATTGGATGAAGTACCAACACTTTTTGTCCACAGGATCGAGAATCTGATTGCAACCGCAAGGTCCAACAAGGTGGCGGTTTTAATGGGGCTACAGGAATTGCCTCAGTTCAAACAGCAATATGGAAAAGATACGGCGACTACCATTACTTCAGTTGTGGGTAACGTCCTGTCAGGCGCTGCGAGGAACAAAGAAACGCTAGACTGGCTGGAAAGAATCTTCGGTAAATCGAAACAGATCGGGGAAAGTATATCTATTGATAGAAGCAAGGTATCAAAATCAATCAGTGAAAAGCTTGAAGTGCTGATTCCTGCTGGCAAGATCACTACGCTGGGCGCTGGAGAGTTGGTCGGTTTACTTGCTACCGATGCAGATGAAAAGTATACTGGTGAGTATGAGACTTCAGCTATAAATTGCAAGATAAACCTGGATCTAAAAGAAATTAAAAAGGAGGAAGAAGGATATGTCGAACTACCTATTTTTTATGACTTTGGGGGAAAGAAGGAGGAGGTTCTCAGACGGAATTTTTTACGGATCAATCAGGAAATTGAAATGTTGGTGGCTGGTTTTATGTAGTGCTTTATTGATTAAGACTAATGGGTATGGGACAGTTCAGGACACTCTTGCTTATAAAAATTGGTATGCGAGGCTCCCGCTTAAAGAATTTAAACTGAATTCTGCTTATGGGATAAGGAACCATCCGGTAACTGGAGAACGATATTCTTTTCACAGTGGAATAGACATTGAGGGTAAAAACGAGGTTGTTGTTTCTATACTCCCGGGAATAATTGACAAAATTGGCTATACCGCTATAATGGGCAATTATGTTACTGTGAGATATGGATGCTATATGGTTTACTATGCCCATCTTTCTAAAATCTATTCCTCAGTTGGTCAGGTTCTCCAAACCGGAGACCCAATAGGCTTTACCGGATCAACGGGAAGGACCACAGGCGAACATCTGCATCTATCTGTTCTTCGTGGAAGTGTGAGCGTTAACCCACTTTATTTTCTCTTGATAATCCTATCAATGTCAGGCGACGAACTTAAACGCTATTTGTACGGTAGGTAAGCAAACAAACACTTTCTGCCAAAATTTCAATCCAAATTTTAAATGACTCTATATGCAAACTGCAAATTTAAATGTGCGGGATCTTCCCCTTGAAGATCTACGCGAACTGGGGCTTTACAGGGAAGGAGATATCACGCTTCCTAAAAAGGATATCGATGCACTGTTGTCCGGAATGCGGACAGGGCTGGTTAAGCTAAATGATATTAATCGTGACGGCATTGAAATCAAAGAAATGAGTGTAAAGCTTTCCCTGGCCAAAAATGCCGAGGGAAAATCTGAGCTATTGGTACACCCTGTTTACAAACAGAGCAACGTTCCTTCCATTATTTCGCAAGGGGAAGCGGATGACCTTCTAACTGGTCTGAAGGCCAACCTAATTAAAGAAACTACTGAGAACGGGCAGCAAAAGAAATTGATGGTGGAATACGACTGGGACACCCGTGAATTTATTGTTTCAGACACATCTAGGCTGAGGGTGCCAGAAATGATTAACGGTATGCCCCTTACGCCCTATCAGAAGGAACGTTTTGGTAGCGGAAGGCAGATTGAAATGCCGGATGGGACCACCTTTCAGGCCAGTAGCACGACTCCGGATGGAATCCGTTCCAATAGGTTGGCGCTTGTCGTCTCTCTTTTGATGGACGGTGGAATATCCTACCTTCTGCTAACAGGTCTGAAAGCCATGGTTGGCGATCGGGGACTGTTGCCGCAGAAAGATGAGCGGAATGAAAATTATCACAAAGCGCTTCAGGCAGCGGCAGCACAGAAGTCTACCGTCAAGGACGCTGAAGAAAAAAACTCATCCATATCCAATAATAACGAGTATTCGCGTGGATATGGCAGATCAGGAGTGTCGAGATAATCCTGTTCAAAAAAAATAATCAAATGAATTTTAACCTTAATTTTTTCAATTATGAATGAGAATAATTTAGAGTACTTACAAAATACATTAAAGTACTTAGGCTTTGGGGATTCCCTAAACGCAGATCTAAAGGAGTCAATTTCGCATGCCCCCGAGGGCTTTAAAATCCAGTCTCCCACTAAGGAGATGCCAGATCCGGCTAAAAGATATGAGGCCGGTTTTGGTGATAAGATGACATACTTACTTAGCTTTTCAAAAAGTAAGGAAACCGACATGTATTTTTTTAATAGTTATGAGGCGACATTGAAAAGAGCTGACACGAAGGATCTTATTTCGCAGACCTTTTATATCAACAAAGGAAAAGGGGTGACCGCTAAAGAAAGTTACAATCTGCTTTCGGGTCGTGCGGTAAATAAGGATGTTGTGTTGAAAAGCGGAGAAAAAGCAAATCTTTGGCTTAAGCTGGATTTCGCCGAACATACTCCAGAGAAAGGTTTCAAAATTGACCCTTATGGCAAAAATTATGGCTTTAGTCTTAAAGAAACAGTAGATAAATTTAATATACTGAATATGGAGAAGCCGGGATTTAAGGATCAGTTGCTTAAAAGCCTTGAACGTGGAAATCTTCACGAGGTGTCGTTTATGAAGAATGGAAAGGAAACAACTGGTTTTGTTACAGCTAATCCCCATTTTAAAACGCTGGATTTTTATAACAACGATTTAAGCGAGGTTTATAGTAAAGCAATAGACAGGCATGATACGCTGGAAAAAAAAGAGGTGGATAAAGTGCCGGAAATGGTCATGGAACAAGAACCGGCTTCCAGGGAGAAAAAAGGAATTTCAAGATAGTTTGTAGGCAATCAGTGCATATGTATAGGGGACTTTTAGTCCCCTGTTTTGTCATGCCTGAATTTTTTAACAACATAGATAAATAGGTTATGGGTGTGGAAGTATTAACTAAAGAAGATTTGGTGGATTTTGGTAACGGCTTACTGGAAGAGATCAGAAAAATTGTCAAAATTGATCCGGCAGTGAAAAAGAAGTTTTTGAAAGGCTATGAAGTGAGGAAGATTTTAGGGATATCCCAGGGAACCTTACAAAATTTAAGGATCAATGGAACGCTGTCTTTTTCAAAGATCGGCAGTATTTATTACTATGATTCCAAAGTAGTGGATGATCTGCTGGAGGGAAAAATCGGAGTGGCTGGAAAACAAAGATTATGGAGGTAAGGATAATGGGTGCCGGAAAAGATAAAAGACTGAAGGAAATTTTAACGGCTATCCATTCAGATATTCACATTACTACTACAGATATCGCTTTATTGCACGCTTTGATTACGTTTTATATTCAGGCTGATCAGGAAGGTTTTTTTCAGATTTCCCGCAGTGGACTCATGAGAATCAGCAAGATTTTATCTACCCGCACTTATCACAAGAGTATTAAAAAACTAATCAGACTTGGTTACATTTTATATGAGCCTTCCTACCATCCAGAGTTTGGAAGCAGGGTTTCTTGGGGTAAAATGGGGGGATTTAAAAGTTAACTTACCGATTTCATTTTTCCGGTATACATCTCTATAAGGCTAAGAGCCTTAGCACCTACGGGAACTTTGTGTAGTGTATGTTGCTGGAAATTAAACTTTTCAATAAATATTGCTGTATTTCCTTTTATCTTAAGAAAGCCCTGCTCAAAGTAGTATTCTGCTACTTCATTTTCAGCGTCTCGGTTCCTAAGCCAAAAGCGGATAAATTCTCCGGTTTTGCAGTCATAGTACAGCCAATGATTATCAAGCTCTTCTTGATTGGAGAGCTCAATGATGAACATAGCATCATTTTCATAACAGGAGTGAATTGTAATCATATAAGGATAGCTTGTAAAAATAATAATTATTATTTTTTGAGCAGGATAAATGAGATAAAAGTTGAACTAATTTATGCTAAATTTCGATCTGTGAAGGCTGATTAACAATAAGTATTCTGTCACTCTTGATGGGCAGATATCCCAGATCAAAACAAAAATGATAGGTGTCCCCATCTAATGTCGTATAATAACTGGTCATAAATTTAAAGTTGAATCCCTGCTTTTCAAGCATACTCTTTTTAACCGTTATTTTTTCTCCCGCACTAAGTTTATGGAGTATACGGTAGTTTTTCAAGATTATTTTGGATATTTCCTGGATAAATGGTGGATCAATCGCGGCTTCTTTCTGCCTACGGCGATTATTGAAACTGGTTCGGCAAAGGTCATTGCAAAAGCGTTTATCTATTCTGCCATTGAGTTTTTCGCTACATTCTTCGCAATGGTGAGAGATCGGATCGTTGTCTGTTTTCATAAATAGGGCATTGGCGATTCATTATTAAATTTAAATATAATCTCTTAAAAGTGGTAATTGCTGGCGCAGAAGTATCGCGTCGGGTGCTTACGAATAACCGATTTTAAACGTTTATAATCGGTTAATTTCCGCTTAAAACGTGATTGTAATGGAGTTTTGTGTAATCAATTTTTTACGCTATGAAAAACAGAACGATTGCTACAGAGACATTCAATTCCGGAAGAAGGAACTTTTTCCTAGACTTTAAAACGGCAAGGAATAATACCAATTATATTCAGATTACCAGAAGTGACGAGCAACAGGACGGTAGCTACAGCAGACGTAGGATAGTGGTCTTTCAAGAGGACTTTGAATTTTTGATTTCGGCGTTTTGTTCGCTTTTTACAACAGCGACGCAAATTGGAGAACGGGAAAAGTCTGTACTTGATTTATTCCATGAAAGGAAGCAGGAGCGCATCTATGGAATAAAGGCGCTACCTGTAGAGTTAAGGCCAAGGGAAAAACTCTTAATGACAGGTGGGGATGCAATGAAAACGGCGGAATTGCTTGCCATTCTTATCGGCTCCGGAACACCAGATAATAGTGCGCTGGATATTGGCAATCTGATATTTAAGGCAGGTGGATCTGACCTGAAATGTCTGGCAACTATACGACACGCGGATTTATCAAGGTTCAAGGGGATTGGTTCAGCCAGATCTAGTGTTGTGCTGGCAGCTATCGAACTTGGAAGAAGAATTTTTAGTTAAGGCTTGATCCGACTTTTTGTATTGGGTAAGATTTTTTATTCAGGTAAGATATCACCTCGGAAGCAATTTGCCTCCGAGGTGTTTTTGCTTATCTATATCATGTCCGGTTTGAAGCCAATCCGCTTTCTGGGTACAGATTCGGGCACTGTTGGTGAAATGAGCTCATCCAAGTATTTAAACACAATTTCTAAATTTTTATCCTGATTATCTAGTCGGTTTTTTATCCTGTCGATTTCTTGTCTTAAAACTGTGCTTTGTGCAATCGTTGAACGGATTTTGGTAAATGTTCTGATGATTTCGATGTTCACCAGAATGGCCCGTTCACTGTTCAGGACACTTGAAAGCATTGCCACTCCCTGTTCTGTAAAAGCCATAGTCCGATATTTTGAGTACGTTCCATGTCCTAAGGTGCCAAATTGGCGCCTTAGGATTTTCTGTTCATCATCGCTAAGTTCAAACATAAAATCTTCAGGAAACCGAATCAGATTGCGTTTTACCTGCCGTTTTAATTGCTTGTTCTCAACTTGGTATAGCGCAGCAAGATCCGAATCCAGCATTACCTTTAAGCCGCGGAAATGAAAGATTTTTTCGATGATATTTTGTTCTACCGGCATGTTATTGATCTCGATCATAGCTTATTTTGTAATGGTGTAATTATAGACGGTGTTTTTAGCCACATGTTTTTCGGTAGCTAGTTTCTCTTTGAGTGCTGCCATATCTCTGCCAACTTTTACATCCAGGGTTTTAGCGTAGTGTTGTGTTGTTCTGATGTCCTTGTGTCCGAGCATTTTACTCACTGTTTCGATGGGAACTCCGTTCTGAAGGGTGATCGTTGTGGCAAAAGTATGGCGGGCAATGTGGTAGGATAGTGGGATTTTAATACAACATAAATCTGCGATTTCCTTTAGGTAAGCATTCATTTTTTGATTAGAGCTTACCGGGAAAGCTTTATCTTGATCGATGGATAGTGGATGATTTTTATATTTATCGAGCAGGGTGATTGCCTTTGGCAAAAGTGGTAACCTGGTTGGAGTGCCTGTCTTTTGTCGGTTGATAATAACCCATTTTTCATCCCCATTTTTATCAATGATTTGTGATCTTTTTAACTGATAAATATCTATATAAGCAAGTCCAGTGTAGCAGCTAAAAAGAAATATATCTCTTACGCGGTTCAATCTCTCATTATCAAATTCCCAGATTTCCAAAGAAGTTACTTGCTCTTCAGAAAGGCAAGGTCGTTCAATTAACTTAACTTTCGCTTTAAAATTAGCAAAAGGATCACTTGTTAGCCATCCATTGGCCAGACAGCGTTTAATTATTTTTTTGAGGTTCTTAATGTATTTTACTGCTGAGTTGTTGTTACATTTTCTGGTTGTCCTTAAAAAAAAATCATAGTCGGTGATGAACTGATGGTCAATCTTCCGGATATCAATGTCTTTGACTTTATATTTTTCTTTTAGGTATTGAGTGATGTGTCGGAGTGCGGTTTGATAACGGAGGAGTGTCATAGGCGCATATTCTACACCTACAAGTGTAGCCATTTCTTCATTATGCATGGTAAATACCTCTCTAAGTTTTCGGACTTTTTGACCTCTACCAAGGAATTCGTCCATTAAATTTTGTGCCGTGAGGTCTTCATTCAATAGTAAAAGATGTCGATGTGCCTCGTGTACCTTGGACTCTAGCTGGCGTAAATACAAGTTCAATGTTTTTGCCATCGTCGTTCGGCCCTTGAATTTACCATTGTCCCAGTCCGTTTCGCCACACTGTTTGCCTGTCGCAACTTCTGCGCGTTTTTTGTCAACCGTAATCCTGAGATATACGGAAGAACAGCCTTCTTGGTCTGTGTTTCTTTTCTTCAAAAAGAAGAGTAAACTGAAATTTCTTTTCATAAAAGTAATCTTAAAAGGTGAATAAAGTTAAGATTGCAGTCAAAAAAAGTCAAGATGTTTACAAGGTAAACTGGTTGATAATCAGTTTTTTAACCCCCTAAAAAGTTCCTCAGGTGCTTCATTTCCTGAGGCACCTTTTAAGGCACCTTATATATGCGTTATTTGGTCAAAAAAGCCACTAAATACCAAAAAACAAAAGCCTGCAAATGGTTGATTTGCAGGCTTTTAGTGTTTTTTGGTGATTTCTGATACTGATTCCAGTGGAGCCGAAGGGAGTCGAACCCTTGTCCAGTTGTGAGATAAATTATACCTTCTACATGCTTATTTTTCAATTGATTTTCGGGAAATAAACGGGCTGAAAACCGACCTTATTTAAATCCTTAGATACTTTATCTCAATTTAAGTCGTATCTCCTTAAAGCCAGCTTTGTTGTTTCGATGCCCCAGATTCTAACCCAACAATGCAGCAGTTAGAGGGACAAAAGCTAGTTAGTTCTAAACTAAGCAGCTAAGGCGTAAGTATTTTCGCCAACTAAAATGTGAACGTTCACTTTAAGTGCTCTCCGTACAACGCACTGCATGCTAACATAACCTTCGCCACCCTGTCAAATCCAAGAACGGCCCCGTTTTAGTTTACTGTTTTGAGTAATCAGTTTGTAAACTGGATGCAAATATACAAATAAAATGCCAAATAATAGCTTTAAACTGTTATTTGGCATCTAAAATTGAAAACTGGAAACTGCAAACTATACCGTTCTTCCCGGATATTGTTGCAAGGCTACTTCTAAACAGTCCATAGCTACATTTAAATCGTCGGTATTTAAAACATAGGCCATACGTACTTCGTTTTTACCAGAACCTGGGGTAGAATAGAAGCCCGTTGCAGGTGCCATCATTACCGTTTGGTTATTATGGGCAAAATCTTCTAAAATCCACTGACAGAATTTGTC
>NZ_JBFTRT010000014.1:0-30775 GCF_056399685.1 Pedobacter sp. 01N416 | reverse complement strand
GATCCATAGGACGGGTTAAGTGTGCCGCACTTGCTCCTAAGAAAACGTTCACACTTTTGTTGGGGTTACCATCAAAATACATGATACCTGCATTTACATCAGGAACCAAAGAAGATTGAGATGAAAGTGTTTCGCCGCTCATCATACCACCATCATAACCTGAAATTGGATTAAACTGGTTACCAAACCTGGCCTGAGAGAAATCGAAACTGCGGTTAATTACACCAGCTTGTAATCCAAAGCTCACCATCTGTAAACCCTCGGCACCAAACCTTAAACGGTACGAACCTGATACCAGGGCAGACAGGTAGTTAAAATCTAACTCACCTGCCCTTTGGTTTAAAATGGTTGCACCAAATGCAAAGTTCTTTTTTGGCGCCATATCGAACGATGCACCGCCTGTTAAGAAAGAACTGTTTAATGCACTCCATTGTTGTTTAAAGTTTACAGTTGCACGGTAATCGCCGTCTATTACCCCGGTTAAGGCCGGGTTAAGATATAACGGGTTTGCATAATATTGTGAAAAATGCGGATCAGTTTGTGCAAAGGACTTAGCTGTACACAGCAGTAATCCTAGCACTGCAACATATATTTTTAAAGCCGATAGTATTTTCATGGTCTTTGATTTTATCTGTTTATTATTAATCCTCTTCTTATCTAATCAGCGTTACTGTACCTTTTCTTAATGATGTTGTTCCATTGGTGAACGTAATGTCAACCATGTACACATAAACTCCGATCGGTTGATTTACTCCTTTGAAAGTTCCATCCCATCCATTTGCTACATTATCTGATTGGAATATCAATTGACCCCATTGTGTGAAAATACTCATTTTGGCACTTGATATAGTATTACCATAGATTAAGAAGGTATCGTTCTTACCGTCGTTATTTGGTGTAAATGCATTTGGTATGTAAACCTGATCTCCAAATGGATTAGCTGCTTTACCAGTTACCGGAGTAGAATTAGCACTGGTTTGGCACTCAATCTGGCCTCTGGCGCGTACAATAATGGTTACACTTTGATCTGGTTTCAAGCCTGCTACTAAGTAAGTAGTTCCGGTTGATCCGCCTGTTGGGTTTACCCATGTTAAGCCATTATCTTGAGAAACTTCGTAAGCAGTAGCGCCAGCAACCGCAGCCCATGCAAAGGTTACACTGTTTGGTGTTGTGCTTTGCACCACTACTACTGGTTTTTCTAATACCGGCAGTACATTAACCGTAACGCCTGTTCTTGTTGGACTAGCACAACCACCCACAGCTATTGCCTCTACGTAGTAGATTGTGGTAGCAGTTAAGTTTGGTGTAGTAAAGGTTATACCTTCTGCCAGTACAGGGCCGCCAGAGCTTGCAGCATACCATCTGTAAACTAATCCTGCTAAAGCATTATTAACCGTTAATATGGTTGAGCTTCCTGCGCAAAGTGTTCCATTTGCTGCTGTTACCGATGCTGGTGCAACTGGTACTGGTAGCGCAATTACATTTACCGGAGTTCTAGATGATGAGATACAAGTTCCATTTGCACCTTCAACATAGTATGTGATGTTTGCATTAACCGCAGGAGTGGTAAAGTTTGCTCCTGTTCCAGCCAATGTTCCACCTACAGCTGTAGTGTACCAATTGTATGTTACACCTGTTTGAGGACTTGTTACCGTTAATACAGCTGGGCTTCCGGTACAAACATTAACCGATGTTGAAGCTACTGTTGGCACTGTTGGTTTTGCATTAACAGTAACCGTTACTTTAACACGGCCACCATTGTTGTTACAACCTCCTGTTCCGATTGCTAAAATATAGTAATCTGTTGTTGCAGCTAAGGCTGTTACATTGAATGTTGTGCCAGTGAATAACAAATTACCACCAACCGCTGCAGTGTACCATTCGTAAGTAACACCTGCCTGTGCATTCGTTACTGATAGGGTGGCTCCATCACCTGCACATATGCCTCCATTTGGAACAGATACTACTGGGTTGTTTGGTAATGCATTTACGGTAATGGCTACTGCCCTTGCTGTTGCTGCAGTATTTTCGCATTTATTATCGCCTTTAACCGTTACATAATAAGTTGTACTTGCAGTTAATACTGGTGTAGTAAACACTGGACCAGTAAATGCTACGGTATTTAAAGTCGCATCACTATACCAGGTAAATATTGGGTTGGTTACTGTTGTGCTTGTTGCGGCTAACGTTGCGGCTGTACTTGCACAAACTGAAGTTGATCCATTTACTGTGATATCTGTTGCCAATGCGTTTGGACTAACCGTAACAGTTACTGTTTTCGCATTTGCTGCTGTATTTTCACATCTATTGGCACCCTTAACAGTTACATAATAAGTTTTAGTAGTAGTTAATACCGGAGTGGTAAATATTGGGCCGGTAAAGGCAACACTTGTTAATGAAGCATCATTGTACCAGGTAAATACCGGACTGGTAACCGTTGCTGAACTTGCATTGATTACTGCTGTTCCAGATCCACATATTCTAGCTGGGGTTGATAATGTGATATCAGCAGCTGTTGCCCCCTGATTAACATTTACAGTTACCACTTTTGCAGTGATACCTGAGTTCTCACATTTGTTATCACCCTTAACCGTAACATAGTATTTAGTTGTTGCCGTTAATACAGGGGTAACGAATGATGTACCTACATAAGCTACTGAAGTTAACGCAGCATCGTTGTACCAGGTAAATGTTGGGTTGGTAACGGTTGTTGTACTTGCTACCAAGGTTGTACCAGAACCTGAGCAGATTGTTGCATCAGTAGCGGTTATATCGGCAGCGGTAGAAACCGGACTAACAGTTATGGTAATTACTCTGGCAGTACCAGGTGCATTCTCACATTTATTATCCCCTTTTACAGTTACATAATAAGTAGTGGTGCTGGTTAAAGCCGGCGTAGTATATGTTGCGCCAATGAAACTTACATTGGTTAATGCCGCATCACTATACCAGGTAAATACTGGATTGGTTACTGTTGGAGATGTTGCAGTTAATACGGCCGATGATCCTGCGCAAGCCACTGTGCTTCCGCTAAGAATAATATCGGTAGCAGTTGCCAAAGGATTAACGGTTATTGTTACCGCTTTGGCATCTGCAGCACTGTTTTCACATTTATTGGCACCTTTAACAGTTACATAATAAGTAGTAGTGGCAGTTAAACCAGTTACTGTGAAAGTTGGACCTGTAAATACAACACTTGTTAATGATGCATCACTATACCAGGTAAATACCGGTTGGGTAACCGTAGTACTCGAAGCCATTAACATTACAGTAGAACCTGAACAGATTTGAGCATTGCTTACCGCAATATCTGCAGAAGTTGCAAACTCTTTAACTGTTACGGTAACAACCTTAGCATTTGCAGCCAAATTCTCACATTTATTATCGCCTTTAACAGTTACATAGTAAGTGGTGGTTGCATTAAGCGCAGGTGTAGTAAAGCTGGCACCTACATGGGCCACTGTAGTTAAAGCTGCATTGCTGTACCAGGTAAATACTGGGTTAATTACTGTTGTTGTTGAAGCAGACAGTGCCGCTGTAGATCCTTTACAGATTGATGCAATTCCGTTAATGGCAATGTCTGAATCAGTAGCCGCAGGATTAACCGTAATGGTAATCGATTTTGCAGTAGCTGATGTATTCTCACATTTATTATCGCCTTTAACCGTTACATAATATGTAGTGGTTGCATTAAGTGCAGGAGTAATAAAGTTAGCTCCTGTAAACGCTACAGTAGTTAAAGCCGCATCACTGTACCAGGTAAATACCGGATTGGTTACGGTTGTACTTGTTGCATTTAAAGTAACTGAAGAGCTTCCGCAAATGGTACTTGTTCCAGCTAAGTTAATATCTGCAGCCGTAGCAACAGGATTTACCGTTACCGTAACCTCTTTTGCATTACCTGCTGTGTTTGCACATTTATTTGTTCCGCTAACGGTAACATAGTATTTGGTAGTTACGGTAATGGCTGGTGTATTAAATACTGCACCTACAAAAGCAACCTGTGTTAAAGCAGCATCAGTGTACCAAGTAAATACCGGACTGGTTACTGTTGTACTGGCTGCAGTAAGCACCGCTGTACCAGAAGCACATAATGATGTTGTTCCGGTTACTGTTAAATCGGCAGCAACTGCTGATGGATTAACAGTGATAGACACCTTAGTACGTGTTGAGTTTGAACAACCTGCTCCACTTACGGCTTCCACGTAGTAATCATGTAATCCTACTGCAAGCGATGCAGGCGTGGTAAAGCTACTGTTGTTGGTTACAAGCATGTTTCCGCCTGTAGCAGCATCGTACCAGTTATAAGTAATACCTGCAACAGCCTGTACACTTAAGGTAGCAGGTGAGCCAATACAGGTTGTAGCCGGGTTGGTAGTTGATGGGATCGGTGTTACTGCCGGAGGTAAAATAGTTACAGTTACTTTGGTTCCTACAGTCTCACAACCGTTAGCCGTAGCTGTTACCAAATAAATGTAAGTTCCAGCAGTTAAAGTTGGATCTGTTGTGAAAGTTGCTCCATCTTTTCCTGCCTGATAAGCTGTGCCTAAGTACCACTTGTACACTACACCTGCTTGAGGGTTCTGAACACCTAAGGTTGCAGATGATCCTTGACAAGCGCTTGCTGTAGCTGTGGTAACTGTTGGCGTAGTGATTACCCTTTGAGCATAATCTAAATTAACAGATGTTAATGCCCCTAAAAGGCCTGAACTTAATCTTAACTCTGTTCCATCAAATTTACTGGTTGGTACGAAAGTTAATATGGCTGATGTTCCGCCGGTTAATAGTTTTAAGCTGATTAATGGGTTAGATATAGAAACCGCATCGTTATTGCTGGTTGTACCTTGGAAAGTGGTTACCGTTAAGTTGTTTAACACCCCTACCGAAAGTAATGCACCCGGAGTGGTAATTTTCACTCTTAACGTATCGCCTACGTTTGATAATCCTGTAAAGCCAACATGGTGATAAACAGATGCGCCAAGTAATCCCACTGGGATAACCAAACTAGATCCTGTATTGATATCATTATCAACCGCAAAAGTAGGGTTGAAAACTCCAGCCAATAATGCCACTCCTGTTACACCACTTGCAACTGTTGTTGTAGCTGCTCCACAAGGTGTGGTTACAGGTGTACCGTTAGGAATTACAGTAACGGTTACAGTTGCCCTGCTTGTTGCAGTACAGCCGCCAGGAATAGTAGCTTCTACATAATATGTAGTGGTTGCACTTAATTGCGGTGTTACATAAGTTTCGCCAGTAAATACTGGAACTACACCATTTGCAGTAGTGTACCAGTTAATAGTTGCACCTGCTGTACTCGAAGTTGCTTTTAATACGGCAACCGAACCTTCGCTGATGGTAATTGATGGTGGCGTAATTACCGGAACATCAATGGTTCCTAATATAATTTTGCCCTCTGTTCTGGTTGATGAAGCACCACAGCCATTAACTGCTGCTACAAAATAACTCGTATTTGCAGTAATTAAAGGTGTTGTAAAGTTATCGCCTGTAAATACTAAGTTTCCACCTGTTGCAGCATCGTACCAGTTATAGGTTGTGCCTGCAATTGGGTTTTTAACCTGGAAAGTAACTGATGTATTCGGACAGGTATTTACAGATGCTGAAAGTAGATCTGGTGTTACCGGTGCAGGGTTTGTAGTTACATTAACTACTGTTTTATAGCTTACACAACCAGTTGCAGAAACTGCTGCAACGTAGAATTTAGTATCGCCTGTTAAAACTGGGGTAGTAAATATGATACCGTCTTTACCGGTTAAGTATGTACCTGTAGCATCGTACCATCTGTAGGTTAAACTTGCTGATGGGTTGCTTACTTCAAGCTGTGYAGTTTGGCCAACACAAGCAGTAACATTCGCTGATGTTACGGTAGGCGCAACCAAAACGCGTTGTGCGTAATTTAAATTGATTGATGTTAAAGCACCTAATAAACCTGAGTTTAATCTAACCTCTACTCCGTCGAAAACATTCGTTGGGACAAAAGTGATTAAGGCCTGGGTATTACCGCTTAACAACTGAACATTGATTAAGTTATCATTTAACAATCTAGAATCACCATTGCTATTGGTTCCAACATAAGTAGTAACGGAAGCGTTTCCTAATAACGAAAGTGATAATAGTTTTCCTGGAGATGATACTAAAACGCGTACCGTATCACCCACTTTAGATAATGATCCAAAACCAACTCTTTGATAAACTGAAGCACCAAGCGCTCCTACTGGCATTACCAATGAAGATGCGGTTTGAGTATCGTTATCAATAGCCAATGCCGGGTTAAATACACCGGATAATAAAGCTACGCCGTTAACACCGTTAACTTGTGTTGTTGCCGCCTCGCAAGGAACTGGATTTGGAGATCCATTACCATCAACTGTAATGGTAACCTGAACGCGGCTTGCTGATGTACAACCATTTGTAGAAACCGATTCCACGTAATAAGTTGTAGTGGCTAATAGCGGTGGTGTAACATAAGTTGCGCCTACATAAACTGGTGTGGTTGAAGTGTTTGAAGTGTACCAGTTGAAAGTATTGGTTGCATCTGCCGAACTAGCTGTTAAAATTGCAGTCTGACCTGCGCTAACTGTTGATGAACTTGCAGTTACGACTGGTAAAGCCGGACGAGGATTTACTGATACTGCTGCTGCAGCTCGGTTAGTGCTTGTACAGTTTCCTTGAGATGCTTCTACATAATAAGTAGTTGCCGCTGTTAATGCCGGTGTTGGGAATACCGCGCCAGTGAATACTAAGTTTCCACCTGCCGCGGCATCGTACCATTTATAAGTTACAGCAGCATCCGGATTGGCAACCGATAAAGTTGCTGATGATCCTTCACACACATTAGCTATTGTTGCCAATACTGGTGTTGGTAATGCAGGTGTAACCGTTACAGTTACCGGAACTCTTGCTGTGTTCGGACAACCACCTTTGCTTACCTGAATATAATAAGTAGTGGTAGCAGTTAAAACTGGTGTAGTAAATGTTTCGCCAGTGGCCAATTGTGTACCACCAGTTGCTGCATCGTACCAGGCCAATGTTGTACCACCGTTTGCAGTTGCAGTTAATGTTGCTGTACTTCCGGCACAAATGGTTTGTGCACCCGCTGTTACCGTTGGGTTAGGATAAATTACCGTTGCACCATAAACATCTAAACTGGTTAAAGCTGTAACTAATGCGCCGAAGCTAACCTGTACCCTATCGTAAGCACCACCTGCTAATATAGTTGCAGCGAAGCGGTTACCTGATAACAACTGGAGATTTAATAGTCCGCCGTTTAATTGTACTGTTTTTACAACTGTAGTACCATTTAATACGGTAACAGTTACATTGTTTAATAAACCAACATCAGCTAAACCGGTTGGTAATGCTAAGTCTAAACGAAGACTATCTGTAGCTGTTCCAACGTTAGGGAAAATTAATTGTTGGTAACCTGAGCCACCTACACCTACTGCAAGAGATATTCTGGTAAAGTTAGAAGGATCTGCATCAGTAGAATTTCCTGCGCCAGTTATACCACACAATAAACAAATTCCGTTTATACCAGAGTTTTGTGAGTTGGCAGCGTTACATGCAGTACCACCACCGTTATTTAATACGGTAACAGTTACCGGAACGCGGGTTGCACTTTTACAACCACTGGCATTTGTAGTTTCTACATAATAAGTTGTAGTTGCCGATAATACCGGAGTAACAAATGAAGTACCTGTTCCTACCTGTGTTCCACCTGTTGCAGCATCGTACCATTGAATGGTATTGCCTGCATCAGCCGTTGCTAACAATGTAGTAGACTGGCCAGCATTAATTACCTGGTTATTCGTAGTTACGGTTGCAGCAGTTGCTGGTGGGTTAACTGAAACATTAACCGCAGTTCTCGAACTTACTGCAGTTCCAGATACCGCCTCTACATAAAAAACTGTTGGAGCGGTTACTGCTGGTGTTACAAAAACACCTGTATTATTAGTAACCAATGGTGTACTTCCGGTAGAGGCATACCAGTTATAGGTTACGCCAGCCTGCAAATTGCTTACGCTTAATGTAGCTGGGCTTCCAGAACAAACAGTTGCTGCAGCAACCACTGGCGCATTAACCGTTACGGTTAAGCTATAAGCTGTTGTTGCTTTGTTTCCGTTTGCATCTGTTGCGGTTAAAGAAATCGTAAAGGTTCCTCCTAAAGTAGGTGTTCCTGTAATTTCTCTTGTTGCAGTATTAAAACTTAATCCCGGAGGAAGGTTTGTTGCTAAATAAGTATACGGAGCTGTTCCACCTGTTACTGCTGGTAAGGTTTGTGTTGGGTAAGGTGTGCCTACAATGCCGTTTGGTAAAGTTGCACCTGGTAATGATAATACCCCTATTACTTTAAGTGCATAAGTATTGCTTGCGGTTCTGCCTTCACTATCTGTAGCAGTTACACCGATCGAATAATTTCCAGCCTGTGTAGGTGTTCCCGAAACTTCTCTTGTTGCTGGATTAAAAGTTAATCCGGCCGGAAGATTAGTTGCAACATACGTATATGGACCAACACCACCAGTTGCCGAAGGCAAGGTTTGTGTGGCATAAACTGTTCCCTCAGTTCCATCAGGCAAAGTTGCTGCTGGTAACAATAAAGGGTCAACCACTACGATTGTATAGTTATTGGTTGCTGTTTTTCCATCAGCATCGGTTACCGTTACCGGTACTGTGAAAGTTCCGGATTGTGTAGGTGTTCCTGAAATTGCTCTTGTAGCCGGATCAAAAGTTAATCCCGGAGGAAGACCAGTTGCCGCATAAGTATAAGGTGTTGATCCGCCTGTTGCAGATGGAATAGTTTGTGTTGGATAAGCTGTTCCTGTTGTTCCGTTAGCTAAAGTCGCTGCCGGTAAAACCAATGGATCAGTTACTTTAATTGTATAGTTAGCAGTAATGGTATTGCCATTAGCATCTGTTACTGTAACAGGAATGGTAAAGGTTCCAATTTGAGTTGGTGTACCTGTAATTTCTCTTGTTGCCGGATTAAAGGTTAATCCCGGAGGAACACCTGTTGCCGAATAAGTATATGGTCCGGTTCCACCTGTTGCGGCTGGAATTCCGTTTGTAGTATAGGTTGTACTTGTTACACCGTTAGGCAATGCTCCCGGAGCCAAAGCCAATGCTGGTGTTACGGTTAAAGTAAAGGTTGAAGTTGTGCTACAACCTTTAGTATCAGTTGCTACAACATCGAATGTTGGGTTACCTGCTGCTGTTGGCGTTCCACTTACCACACCACTTGGCGATAAAGTTAAACCAGCAGGCAAAGTACTACCTGCAGCTAAAGTATAAGTATAACCAGGTGTACCGCCGGTAGCAACCGGAAGTTGTTTACTGTAAGGAGATGCAATTGTTGCATTGGTTAAAGTTGTGCCTGCAAATACAATTGCTGGGTTAACGGTAATAACCACCGGAACTCTTGTTGCATTTGAACAGGTTCCTTTGCTTACCTGAACATAATAAGTAGTTGTTGCAATTAAGGCCGGAGTTGTAAAGTTTGCACCCGTGCCTACTTGGTTTCCACCTGTTGGTGCATCGAACCAGGCTAAAGTAGTACCGCCATTTGCAGTTGCACTTAATGTTGCAGTGCTACCTGAACAGATAGATTGCGCACCAGCAATAAATGTTGGGTTAGGGTAAACTACGGTTGCACCATAAATATCTAAGCTGGTTAAAGCCGAAACTAATGCGCCAAAACTTACCTGTACCCTATCGTATACGCCACCTGCTAAAACAGTTGCAGCAAAGCGGTTACCCGATAAAAGTTGAAGGTTTAATAATCCACCGTTTAATTGTACTGTTCTTACAACCGTAGTACCATTTAATATGGTAACGGTTACATTGTTTAAAAGGCCAACATCAGCTAAACCAGTTGGTAAAGCTAAATCTAAACGGATGCTATCAGTAGCAACACCTGTTGATGGGAAAATTAATTGTTGGTAGCCTGTTGCTGCAACACCTACAGCAAGAGAAATCCTGGTGAAGTTGTTGGCATCGGCATCTGTTGAGTTACCTGCGCCATTTACAGCACATAATAAACAGATACCATTAATACCTGTATTCTGACTATTTGCTGCATTACAAGCTGTTGCACCACCGCCGTTAATTACGGTTACAGTTACTGGAACGCGACTTGCACTTTTACAGCCATTGCTACTTGTGGTTTCGATGTAATAAATTTTGGTTGCAGTTAAAGCTGGGGTAGTGAACGAAGTCCCGGTTCCAACCTGTGTTCCTGCCGAAGGTGCGTCAAACCAGGCGATGGTATTTCCAGCATCAGCGGTTGCGGTTAATGTTGTGGTTTGGCCAGAGTTGATTACCTGGTTATTGGTGGTCACCGTAGCCAAAGTTGCAGGCGGGTTAACCGAAACCGAAACCGATGTTCTCGAACTGATTGCTGTTCCAGAAACGGCCTCAACATAAAACACCGTTGCCGAATTTACAACAGGTGTTACAAAAGTGCCGTTGTTACCGGTTACCAGTGGTGTACTTCCAGTAGAAGCATACCAATTATAAGTTACACCTGGCTGAAGGTTGCTAACGGTTAAAGTTGCAGTACTTCCGGTACATACAGTCGCAGAAGCGACAACCGGCGCATTTACTGTTACGGTTATTGCGTAGCTGGTAGTTGCTTTATTATTGTTAGCATCTGTAGCGGTTAAAGAAACATTATAGGTACCACCTTGTGTTGGCGTTCCGGTAATTTCTCTTGTAGTTGGGTTGAACGATAATCCCGGAGGAAGGTTTGTAGCTACATAAGTATATGGCGAAGTACCACCAGTTACCGCAGGTAACGTTTGTGGTAAGTATGAAGTACCAACAATTCCGTTCGGTAAAGTTTTTGTAGGTAAGTTTAATGTTCCAATTACTTTAATTGGATAAGTGTTGCTTGCTGTTTTACCTTGACTATCGGTAACCGTAACATTTATTGCATAATTACCTGCCTGAGTTGGTGTACCGGTAACTTCTCTTGTTGTTGGATTAAATGTTAATCCTGCAGGAAGATCAGTGGCTACATAAGTATATGGTCCAACGCCGCCTATTGCAGCCGGCAGAACTTGTGTAGCATAAGCCACACCCTCTGTTCCATCTGGTAGGGTTGCCGCTGGCAATGTCAATGGACTATTTACAGTAATGCTATAATTTGTAGTTGCCGTTTTTCCATCAGCATCAGTTACCGTAACTGGTACAGTATAAGTTCCTGGTGTTGTTGGTGTACCGGTAATGGCTCTAGTTGATGGATTAAAAGTTAAACCAGGAGGAAGACCTGTTGCCGAATACGTGTAAGGTGTTGTTCCACCAGTTGCACTTGGAATAATCTGCGTAGTATAAGCTGTACCAGTTGTGCCGTCAGCTAAGGTGGCTGTAGGTAACAACAATGGATCAGTAATTTTTACAGTATAATTTGAAGTAATGGTATTACCATTCGCATCAACAACTGTAACTGGTATCGTATATATTCCAGGTTGAGTTGGTGTTCCGGTAATTTCTCTTGTTGCTGGATTAAAAGTTAAACCTGGAGGTACACCGGTTGCAGTATAGGTATATGGCCCTGTTCCACCGGTTGCAGCTGGAATAGTCTGCGTTGGATAAACCGTTCCTGTTAAACCATCAGGCAATGCGCCTGGAGTAAGTACCAATGAAGCTGTTACTGTTAAATTATAAGTTGCAGTTGCTTTACAGCCTTTGCTGTCAGTTGCAACAACTGAAAAAGTGTAAGCATTGGCTACGGTTGGTGTTCCGGTAATTGCACCAGTTGATGATAAAGTTAAACCAGCTGGCAATGTACTTCCTGCTGCTAAAGCATAAGTATAACCTGCTGTACCGCCAGTAGCTGCATCTAATTGTTTAGCATAAGCAAAGCCTGGTGTTGCGTTAGTTAATGTTGATCCGTTAAAAATAATTTGTGGGTTTACTGTAATTACAACAGGAATCCTTGTCGATTCAGCAGTACAACCTAATCTTCTGGCAGCAACATAATAAGTTTTAGTAGCGGTTAATGGAGGTGTAGTAAAAGTACCATTAAAAGCAACGGTGCCTGCTGGTAGTCCACCTTCTATAGCCTCATACCATAGCAATTCGTTGGTATTTGGCGTAGTCGCATTTAAAGCCACTGTACTATTATAACATGCCGCAATTGCAGTGCTTGCTGGTGTTGGCCTGCCCGCAGAGCGGATCACACCATAAACATTAAGCGTTTGTGTAAGGTTTAAAGTAACTACCGAACCTAGTGTTACCTTCACCCTGTCGTATACTACATTTGCGCCTGGAGAAAAAGGAATCGATACCGGCTGTCCACTATTTAATAGACCTAATAAATCTAAATTTAACGTAGTCGGAACTGATCCGGTGTATACCTGGGTACCACCATTATATGCGGTTATCGAAATGTTCTGTAAAACTCCTGCTGTTAGCAACGCAGAGGTAGTACCAAATCTCAGGTTAATATCGTCACCTGGATTTGATGGTGTTGCAAAATAAAAATTTTGGCTAATGGATGAACCGACGCCAAGTATACCTAAACTAAGTTGAGAAAAATTATTTGGATCCGAATCAATAGCCCTTTCGCTATTGGTTACCCCCGAACTACCCAATTGCAAGGCATCAAGTGTAATACCAGTGCCTTCATACCCTGTAGTAAATGCCTGTGCACAAGGATCATTACCTGAAGTATAAAATGAATAATAAACCTTTGTACTGTTACTAGCTCCAAGCAAAAGTGCATTGGTTACATCTTTTATAAACACCCTATTGTAAGTCTGTGTAGGGGTTATTGCAATGTAAAAATAACCATTTGCATCTTTTACTAAGCGTAAATTATCTGAAGAAAATCCGTCTACACTATTACCACCCGTTGGCGGTACGGCTGTAGTTCCGTTTCTGGCGCCTACCTGGAACGAATGGTTTCCAAGAATAACTGTCCCACCTACATTAGCCAATAAAGTACCTAAACTACCGCCGAGTAATCTGTTCAGGATATCGCCGTCAAAATCTATTCTGATATAGGATGTAACTCCTGCAGCAACTGGTGCCGGATAACTTAGCTCCAGTTCTCCACTGAATGCGCCTATACCTAGTAGCGCTCCACCGTACGAATTAACTGTAGCAAAATCATTGTTGTTTAATGTTGCATTTGTTGCATTATCAACATGATCCGATTTGGTGGCAGTATTTGCAAAAATTTTAGTTTGCGCATACGATTTAGTGGAGAAGAGCGTTAATAGAATGATGATTGCAATTAAGGTATTGCTAATTATCCCTATGCGGGACGAGTAAGTATGAGTTTTCATCATGTCAGGCGTTATTTTAGAGACTTACTATGTACTAATGCTTGTTTGGTAAATGCTTTTTGGTGCATTATATAATTATGACAAATCTAAATCTAGAATAGCATCCTATCCTATCCATTGCTATTCATTTTTATGCAACCCATTTCATTCATTTTATTCATACAGGGCATTCTTAGAGAATAGATTTCTTCAATTGTGAAATTATGATGACATTAGCGCTAGTCATCCCATCTGTTAATTAATGAATGCTAACGATCTCCTTATCGAACTCAGGAAGTTTGTCCTTATAAAATCTGGTTTGAGAAATATCGACCCAGCTCATTGTAAGATTATTTCCGAGTATGTATTTCAAGAAACTAAAAACTACGTAAGTGAAACAACCATCAAACGATTTTTTGGCTTTGCGAACACCTTACATAAATTCTCTTTATTTACTTTAAATAGCTTATCACAATATATAGGTTATAACGATTGGGACTCATTTTGTAAAGACAAGGAAAACCAAACTACCTCCGTTCAAAGTATCTGGCAAGATTTAAAGCTAAAAGCACATGCTGTTACAGAGATATCGTTAATTGCAAATAAAAATAACTCGGGCATTCCTTTTAGTGCTACCGCCAACAGAAGTTTTTTTTACCCTGATTTTGATTATTTCTTAAAAAACAACTACCAGTTTACAACCATAAGTGCTCAACCTGGCCAGGGAAAATCGATACTGCTTGCACACATGATAGAGTATTTTTTCCTGTCAGAAAATGCACTCTACAAAAACGACATCGTTTTATTGGTTAACTCTACCAGTATTAATACCATTATTCAAACTGGAAATACTTTAAAAGACTGGTTTTTAAAAGAATTTAAATTTGGGAGCCTTTCCGAGTTAATCAGTTTTTTTAAAAAAAATCCCGAAAAGAGAGAAGGCCGTTTCATTATTATTGTTGATGGTATTGATGAACATTTAGCAAGAGGTAATTATTTTAAAACGTTTATCGACTTTTTATACAGTATTGAAGAAAACAACTTTGTTAAGCTCGCATTTGGTCTGCGAACGAATAGTTGGATTAATCTTCAACCCGCTATTTACGGTTCTGCATCTTTAACTAAAGCCTGGTATACGGGCTTGTTTTATGATGAGGAAACCCTAAGTAATGTACCATCGTTAAATGTTGATGAGGTACTCTACACCTTAAGCAATATAGAAAACAAAATTATCAACCGGGCAGATGTAAGCCTGCCCCTATTAACTCAGTTTAAAACACCATTCTGGTTACAGGTTTATTTTAAGCTCAAAGATGAGAACCACCATCTTGAGCTGAGTAATCCTTTATTACGTTATGAATTAATTAGTTATTTCTTAGAGAAACGCGTATTTCTGGCAAAAAAAAGCACTGAAAAAGTATTTCTCCTTAAAAAAATAAGCGATAGCATTTCAGAAGGAAATAAGAAATTAAGGGTTTCTAAAGAAAAAATCCTGAGTTATATCAATTGTTATCCCGATGCATACGAAGAACTTTTGCATGCCGGGATCATCATCGAAGAAAAAAGATTAAGTACTGCCATCCCTACAGAAATTGTCCGCTTTTTAAACGACGATATTTATACCTATTTCCTATTTATACAGATCACTGATAAGTTTGAATACAGGCCTTGTAAATCATTTTTCGAGCATATATTAAACAGTTTCCCTGGCCAAACCTCGCTGAGAGACTATATACTTAACTGGGCAATTAGGTTCTGTATTACCAGAAATGAAATTGCAGCCTTAAAAAACATTTTCAGGCTGCAATTTACCAACATTGAAAAAAACAGTGCTTTCGATTTTATCTGTTATGTGTCTAAATACGAACTTGGCAAACCCAATTCTAATTTCAATAAGTTAAGCATTGGCGTCGATTTTATCGACATTATGGCTACAGGGCGAACCATGAGCAACCTGTATAAAGAAACCATCAAAACCATTTCAGAGAATGTACTCAATGAAGACATTCAGATTATCCTGCACGTAATAGAATGCAACGTTAATCTAATTGATGTGGACAAAGTGGCTTTAGCCAATACCATGCAGCTGCTAAAGCGGAACTACAAAAGATTAAATGAATTGTTCCCAATTAATCCTTATGATTTAATTCTTTATTTCTACAATAACCTGGTTAATAAACCTAACGAGAGTAAAACCCTGGAAGATAAAATAATAAAACTTTGCCAGGAGATAGATCAGAGTAAACCACAGAAAAACGAAGAAATCACTTCTACCGAAATACTCTCTTACCGCTTGGTATTAATTACCTTATTTTCTCAAAAAAGCTATGCAGAATGCCACCGCTTTATTATGGCTATTTTGACTAAGTACCCCAATATTTTTTATGTAAGACATTCCGTTTTCTCTTCTTTTTTACTGCTTCACTTAGGTCAAACCTATATCAAGCTCAACTATTTTAAAAAAGCGCAGCGCATTATGCAATTTGTTGATAAAATCATCAGCAGCGATTACACCTATTATACCAATTTTATTTTGGCCAGCTTCAGTGTGTTTAAAGCCAACTTTTATAATGCAACACATAATTACGAACAAGCGCTTATAGAAACTAATATCGGCTTGGGTATTACGGGAAAGAATGATTTTAAGATGTTCGAGATTGCCCTGTTATTAAGTAAGATCGATACCCTAAAACATACCGAAGAATCAGAAGAAGTATCAAACGTAATTAAAGAACTGTTAAACTTTTTAACGGTACATAAAATCTCCATGCCCGATTATTCTAACCTAAGCAGTTACGAGTTCGAGCATACCTTTAAAATTTTAAAATCGTACCGCAGGCATCAAAACCTATAAAAAGCCCTGCAATTATCGCAATGCTTTTTCCAAACACATGCATCCAAAGCCTACAATCCCTTTTTTATGGAGCGCAGGGCCTGTATAAAAGATCTAGTTTCTTCCCGTTTTACGCTTTTACACTTCGCTTCCTCGTTCCTCGTTGCGGCAGGGTAACGCTTCAACAGGGGCTAAATGGCAAAAACAGTTTTTCATTTTCGCGGTTGCAGGATGCACAAACTTTGTTCTTAAACCCGATTGCAGCGAACACGGAGTGCAACGGAGTAAAGCGCAAAGCGGGACTAAAGGCTGCCAAGAACCACAAGCCATCCATTTCCTAATTCTAAAATACTTTTTCCTAATAGAGCGCAATGCCACTGCAAATCAGTAAATGCTTTCCCGTTTTATGCTTATACGCTTCGCTTCCTCGTTCCTCGTTGCTGCAGGGTAACGCTTCAACCGGGGCTAAATGGCAAAACAGTTTTTCATTTTTAGGGTTGCAGGGTGCACAAACTTTGTTCTTAAACCCGATTGTTGCGAACATACCGATTCTTCATCGGTATAAAGCATAAAGCGGGACTGAAGGCTGCCAAGAACTGCTGCACCTTCATTTTCTAACCATAAAGAAATTATCCTTAAAATGTCTTGAATTTCGGTTGCTGTTTCACCACCGATAGCGTAAAATATTTATTTAATCAGGTTATAAAGTTCATCCAGTTTAGGCGAAAGTACAATCTCTATCCTTCTGTTTTTGCTTCTTCCATCTGCATTTGCGTTGGTACCCAACGGTTGGAATTCGCCCTTACCTGTAGCCGTCATCCTTACACTTTCTACCTTCTCATTCTCTGTTAAATAACGTACTACAGAAGTAGCCCTTAACACACTTAAATCCCAGTTATCTTTAATCTGGCCCAGGTTATTTATTTTCTGGTTATCGGTATGACCTTCAACAGCAATGTTTATCTCTGGTTGTTGCTTTAATACATTGGCCAATTGAGTAAGGGCCTGTTTTCCTTTTTCATCGATAATAATACTTCCCGAAGGGAACAATAGTTTATCCGTTAGCGAAACATAAACTTTACCATTTTTAATCTCTACGGTTAAACCGCTTTTGGTAAAACCCAATAAAGCCTGTTGAAGTTTTTCTTTCAGCGCATTGGTTGCCTCATCACGTTTACGCAAAACTTCTTCTAGCAGTATATAGCGAATCTTTAGTGCCCAATAAGGCTTTGTACTTTTTAGGCGAAAGAACAACGCAAGAGCTAATTGAAGAGATAAACAAGAGTAACGCAAATGCAAAAAAGGTATTTTTCATATTTTATTTTCAAGATTTGAGTATCAAGTATCAAGACCTTTTATAGTTTGAACATTGATTATCGGTTATTGATTATTTTGGGTGTTGGTCATTGAAAATTAACAGTTGGTTATTGCTCAATGGCATTCCGTAAAAATGCAACTAATGGTTGTACTGTTTTAAAAGAACTTATCAACTTATTAACGAGGTTTGGTTTTAAAAATTCTTCATCTTCGATTTTTGTAGTAGCCTCGAAGCTTTTCAATTTTAAAAATTCGATATTTGGATCTGCAGGATCATAACCCTTAGGTGCATTTTTAAGTGCATTATCAAAACCCAGTTTAAAGTTTTTCTTAAAGGCTGCGTTGTTAATAATTTCTTTAAAATCGCCTATATTATAATCAATCTCTTGCCTGATCAATTTTAAATGTGGTGCATCTGGCATCCAGTATCCACCGGCAATAAAACTTTTCCCTGGCTGAATATGCAGATAATAACCGGGTTCGTTTCCTCCTTTTTTGGTAGAGAACCATATGCCGAAGTTATTTTTATAAGGATCTTTATTCTTGCTGAAGCGCACATCACGATAAATGCGTAAAAGGCACTTTTTTGGATCCATCTCTGCCGAAAGTGTCGGGTCTACTTTGGCCAGCTCCGGGATGATATTGGCTACAAGTCCGAGTACATCGGCCTTTGCATTTTCATAAACTTCTTTGTTGGCGGCAAACCATTCGCGGTTGTTATTCTCCGCTACGTCTTTTATAAAACTAAGGGTTTCTTTTTTTAACATACGGGCATTGGGTTAACTGGTTAATCGGTTAATCGCTGAATTTAACAATTAACCAGTTTATACGATTTAAACGATTAACCAATACTACTTATCGTAATATGGCTTATACTTAATGTTCGGCGATAAAACATGGAGCAGTATAATTCTCGAATATCGATAGTTAAATGGATACAGAATAAAACAACCTGCAAAAATAACGATCAGATAAGGCCAGAAAGTTGCATCGGTAAGCGGACCAAAAATTAAATAGGTGATGAAACTGGCGAACAGCATTTCGATTACATTCATCGCATAACTTACATACATGGCTGCATAAAAGTAGCCTGGTTCAATTTCTATGCGTTGTGCACAATGCCCGCAGATTTCTTTGGTATGCTGAATGTTCCAGCCATACATACTGCCTGTAAAAATATCTCCCCTACGGCAATGCGGACACTTACAGTGTATAATGGCATAAAGTTTTGAGGTAGTTTGCTCAGACATACTTTTAATTTAAATTAAAAGGTTCCTTTTTCATATTAAGGTGCACATTCTTTTTGCGGTATTTTTTATACCAAACCACACCAACAATAACAGCCATTAAATAAGGAAGAGATAAAAGGTACAATACACCTGTATTTAAGCCTGCTGTTTGTGTATTGCCGTTTTTAACACCTTGCTCGGCATTAATGGTACACATAGAACATTGGGCATTAACATTGGGACTTACCGTGAATGTAAATACCAGTACAAACAGGATAAAAATTGCTTTCTTCTTCATTCGTTACAAATATAAGCATAAACGCTTGGAGGGGTTTAAAAATTATGTCATAAAAAAACCCTTGCTTTTTAGGGCAAGGGTTACGGGAGAGAAAGATTAAAATTAGATTTTAATTATTTATAGCGTTCCGTATATAAAAAACACTGACTTTAATGTCCCCAAAAATGGGGGATTTTAAATATATCGGAGCATTTATTGCAAAACAAACGTCATTACAATTGATGGATCTTCAACGCTTGTCATTTTACCATAAACATTTGCACCATCAACATAATAATCGAAAGTCACACTATTTGCCAATAAAAAAGCATGTAGTCTTGAAAGTGAATTTGTTACATATCCTCCAGATGCAGCTGCAAATTGACTAAACTTGTATACCCCGTTTGCATCAACTGTGTAATTGTACACAATAGTAGTTATCCAACCAGAGCTTCCACCATTTTGACTACTAAAGCCATTTAAGTTTAACCTCTTGTTTGCAATGTTCCAAGCAAAATTGATTCGACCATAGTTAAAACTATATCCAGTTACGGCAGGTGTTAAGCCGTTATGAAAATAATTTAGAATAGTAGCTCCATTGGTACTTGTTCCAGGATATATGGTCTTATATTCGGACAACATACCTCCATATTTACTACCCCATAGCCTATAAAGCGGAACTATAGGCGTTGCAGAATTTTTAATAATATATTCTTTTCCGGTAGAATCATATAAAACTAAGGTCGTTGCGTCCTTCCAGGCAAGACGGATAAAAGTAATGCCTTGCCATACTAGACCTCCATTTAGAATTTCAGCACCAGTTAAGTTAAAAGCAAACTTTTGACCACTAGAAAAAACCGTAGACCCATCAGCTAAAACACCTGTTAAATCTATCCTTTTACCAGATAAAACGCTATTGGAAACATTTGGAGAAACACCAACTTTTAGCGCACTACCACCAACAACTACTTCAATATATGGGTTCGCATAAGTATTGAAATAATCTTTAATTTTATCAATAGCAGTTTTTAATCCGGCACTTTCATAAGCAGCTCTTTGGGCAGCAGTTGCCTTGATCATTTTTAATGGCTGGCGGTATCTTTTACCTATAAAAACAATACTGTCCCCAGAAATTCTATCGTAAATAAAATCAACATCACTCTTAAAACCTGTTTTAGCGATTCCCCCAAAAGTTGAAGGATCCGGATCGTTCAACATGGTGATGTAGTTAAATGTATCAAAAACTAAATCTACACCTTGATCTTGCTTAACTCGGTAATATGAAGCATATTCTGTTTTGGATGATGCATCATTTAAATCAGCATACATCTTAACGTTTTCGGTAGCATCAAACTTCATAAAGAAGCTATATCCTCCTCCATCAGCAGTTGGTGTAGTAGCAATCCATCCGTTTTCGGCAGAGCTTAAAGTAGTTTTTACTTTTGCAATAGCTTCACCCATCCTAATTTCTGGATCTTGATCAAATTTAGCTACAAATGATGATTTCTTGCAGCCTGCAAATATTAACAGGCAAGTGAATAAAAATAATATTCTTTTCATAACAGTTATATTTATTGCCCTAAAGCACCGTAAAAATAGTTTGTAGGCGTACCACTAACATAAAAACCGCCAAAATTGGTATAAGTACCCGCATTATATCCAGCTGGTAACCAGTCTGCAACAAAGGTATTATTAACAAAATAGTCCAATAAAGGCTGTATTCCTGGTTTAACTGTATTTGCATTTCCTACCCAGCTTGCATCTGTGCCTCCGGCTGTACCCGTTGTAAATTTGGTTTCGCCAGTAGTCGTATTAATTACCATATTTAAAGCATATCTAGCCTCCAAGACTGATCCGGCAGAATTAGAATAATTAACATAAACCGTTGCAGCAGTACCTGAGGTAAAATCAAATCTAATGTAATTTAACACCCTATTTGCCCCACCTATTGTAGCAAGTGCTGTTTTAGAATTTTGATAAACAGCTTTGAATTGATCAGAAATACCAAATTGGCTATAGGTTACATCGTTATCCAGATTAATCGTCATGCTTTTATACAGGTTCCTGTTTAACCAATAGCCAAAAGAAACTGATGGATCTTTTAAAGTAGTTTTGATATAGTCCTGTACTTCCTTTTGCAGTTTTCTAAAGTCGATTCCGAATGYGGTTGTAAAATAATTTACCACGTTTGCCTCTTTTAATTTAAGTCTACTTTTAGCAGTCGCATTGGCTGTATTGGCATAGTTGTCATAATATGATTGACCTGAAACCAATAAAGTTGCGGTTGTTTCGGCATAATCTTCTGTTGGGCTACCACTGGCATAACTACCCAAAAATCCATTATCTTTAGCTGTTTGAGCTAGTGTTAGTGTCCATGGCTGTTTATACGTACCACCAGATATGGCTTCGAAATCAATAGGAATAGCTACAGTTTGGTTTAAAATGTGGGTAAATTCGTGATGAATTACATACAATCTGGAAGTTACAAAGCCAGGGGAAAGGCTGAAATTGTTAAGTCCGTATAATGTAACCCTTCTACCTCCAGCTGCTGTTCCTGCTATAGCAGAGCCATCGGTTTGATATTTTGCAGAGCCATATAAAACCCATTCTTTAGGATTTGTACGCTGTACGAAATCCAAACCTGCAATTTTTAAGTATGGCGCCAAATAGCCATCCAATACCGTTTGCATCATAGGCTGCACATTTTCAGGCTTAAGCGGTGCTACATCGGCTGCGGCATCTCCATAATAATATCTGTTGAACCTGTACACCACTTTCATATTATACGGATTTAGAAAGGTTGTATTTAACCATTTATCCAAATCTGTATTAGATTCAGGCATATCTAAATTATACTTGTTGAAATCAACATCTAAATCCTCAGTTTTTCTACATGAGGTAGCAATAGCCAAAATCATTATTATGGCTAATGAACTTTTAATAAAATTTTTCATAAACATATTTATCTTGGATTTAGTTCTACTCCAGAAAGCTTTACTTCATTCGGTAATTGAAACAATCTACGCGGATCGGCAGGTTTTAATTCCATGAAACTCTCTATACTATAAAATGCTTTTATTTTAGCTAAGGTGACTACATCGGTAGCAGCATTGTAATTTCTAATTCTAACCTTCATAAAATCGTTGATATCTTTTAAGGCTGCGTCATTATTACCCAATTGGGCATAAGCCTCAGCCCTGTTCATTAAGGTTTCATCAGCAGTAAGTAATGGAACAACCAAGTATGGAAAACCGATACCCGGACCTGTGTAAAAGAAATAGTATAAATACTTTAGCGTATTATAGTTTCCAGCACTCCATTGGTAAACCTTATTTGCCAGTATTTTGCCCGTAACGTTAGGAGAAGTATACATTCTAACCAGCTTATTGCCAATACCATGATTTGGTGTATTTACATAAGTATAAGTACTATAAGCATTACCGAGCATAATTGCTGTTCTTTGCTCAGTTTTAGTATAGTTAGCTCTAAAATCATTGTTTGTCATTTCGTACAAGGTTGTAGAAACGGGCCTCATATTATTAACAAAATCGTTTCCAGAAACGGTTAAATTGGCATGATCAATTACTTTTTGCCAATCGCCAAGGAATAGATAAAAACGTGAGGCAAATGCGTGTGCAGCTGAAGGCGTGAAATGGTACTTAGGAACCGTATAAGCACTTGCAGATAATAAAGGCAATCCCTCTTCAAGGTCCTTTTTAATTTTATCATAAGTTTCTTTAACTGTCCCTCTCGAATATTGCTTAATCGGCTCAGTTTCTGGTACAGTAACATAGGGTACACCAGGAGAACTGTTAGCCCCGCCTATTTCGTAAGGTTTTGCAAAAAATACAGCTAACATAAAGTGAGCATAGGCACGTGCAACCAATGCTTCTCCCTTATATGGCAATACCGCATTACCAAAGTTGCCGTTCTCTATGGCCTGTAATGCCTGGTTAGCTGCAGCAATAGCTTCATAGCACCCATTCCAGTAGGACCCTGGGCTATTTGTATCGGTTCCTGAAAGGTCTTCCCAATAATACGGCTTATCCCATTGATCGTTCAAAGTCCCTACACCTTTTTCCTTTTCCTCGGTATTATCCGAGGCAGCCTCTGCAAAAGTGATATAATGAGCAGAAGGGTATGCTGTTGCAGTTAATTGTGCTACTTTAGCAACAGTTGTTATCTCTGTTCTATTATCAGGTACTTCATCTAAAAATTTCTTACAAGATTGTAACGATACGAGTAACATTACACTTGATAATATGGTAATTGATTTTATTAGTTTCATAATCTTTTAAATTAAAATCCAACTCTTAATGATAATGTAAACTGTGTTGGAACCGGTAATGCAACACCCCCTGTAGAAAAGAATTCAGGATCTTCACCGTTAAGTCTCTTATCGGCATAAAGAACCGCCACATTGTCGCAAGCCACAATAAGGGAAGCGTTTGTCATTTTAAACTTTGAAGTGATTTTCTTAGGAATATCATAACTAGCAGTAATTCTGGAAAGTTTAATATAATCTCCACTTACAACACGTTCTGTAGAATAGTTATAAAGGTTATAAGGATATACTGGATTAGTTGTAGAACCTGTAGAACTTACAATCGCCGCCGCAGAAACTGGGTCGAGTAAGGCAGGGATGTTCGTAATTTTTTCATCTCCTGGCATAATCCATCTATTTAACACATCGCGACTTAAAGTTGTCATATCAGAATAAGAAGCAGAGATAGATGGTGCTAAACGTAATGCATTTCCTGCTGAGAATTTAAATAGAGCAGATAAAGAGAAGTTTTTGTACCTGAACTGATTGAAAAAGCCTCCTGTTGTTGTCGGATCTGTTGGACCTTCATATTTTAAGATATCAATATCATCACCTTGTAGGCCAATATACGTTGTGGCAGTACTATTTGCACCGTAGAAAGTTGGATAACCATATTGTGGATTTAAACCAGCAAACTGAACCGAAAACAATCCTCTTTGTGGGTACCCTAAAACTGCCCCCCCTGTTGCAGAAACTGCTCTCCAAATATTAGGAAGTGCATCTAGTTCTGTAATTTTTGTTTTATTAAATGCAAAGTTAAAATTGGTTGCCCATTTAAAATCACCAGCATTAATTGGCGAACCCGATATAGTGAATTCGATACCTTTACTAGACATTGCCGCATAGTTGGCGGTTTTGGTGAATTCGCCTCCAATACCAGAAGTATTCAAGTTACCCAATAGATCGTGGATATTACGATTATATAGGTCGACAGATAAATTTACTTTGTTTTTAAAGAATCTTAAATCTAAACCTATATTGGCATCGTACGATTTTTCCCAGGTTAACTCCGTATTTTGAAGCGTTGATATATAGGTTTGAACTTCCTGATCTTTTAAAAACTGTCTTCTAGATATTTGATCATAAAAAACGGGAAGCGAGTTGGTAGCACTACCAATGCTGGCAGTTAAACCATACGATCCTCTTAAAACTGCGGAAGTTACGATATCATTTTTAGGCCAGAAACTTTCTTGATCAGCATTCCAGGATCCAGATACGTTCCAGGTTGGCAAC
Organism: Pedobacter sp. 01N416; assembly: GCF_056399685.1. Taxonomy (NCBI): domain Bacteria; kingdom Pseudomonadati; phylum Bacteroidota; class Sphingobacteriia; order Sphingobacteriales; family Sphingobacteriaceae; genus Pedobacter; species Pedobacter sp. 01N416. The sequence goes on along the minus strand of NZ_JBFTRT010000014.1, from coordinate 6,276 downwards.
CATCTTGCATTCCTGCTCCTACCCATTTTATTAGATCCATCGTAACGTGTGGTAGCATTAAAACTATAACGACCTTTGTATGAGTAAGCTGCTCTTAGCATGTAGGCAACATAGCGTTCGTAGTTGTTACCCATTCCAAAATAAGCTTTACCCGCTTCACCAGCCTGCTTAAAATATAAGTAACTTGGATTTACTAAGCCGCCATTTTCATACTGATAGCCAACTCCATTAAAATATTCATTCTGTCTATCAATATACCGAACCTCCATTGAACCGAAAACATTAACGAGATGTTTATCATTAAAGTTCTTATCGTATACAAGATCGTGTCTGAAATAATAGTTTGTTAAGTTGTCGCCCGCAGTATTATAAAACCCACCTGTTGGCAGCAGACTGGTGGGTAAACCAGTGGGATTAGCTGAGTCTATGTATAAATACTGGTTATCACCGTCGCGTGTGGCATCACCACCTGACCTAAATGYCTGAGCTTGATTAGATTGTTCTAACACATAACTCTGTCTTTCTGATTTAGAAAACCTATAAGCGGCATTGATAGAGTAAGTTAAAGAAGGAATGATTTTGTATTTTACACCTCCTTGTACTTTAATATCAAGCATCTGGAGTTTCGTATAATTATTTTCAAGCTCATTTAAAATATTAAATGGAGCATAATTTCTAACAAAATACTCTAGGTTCCCATTCTCATCATATGGCGTTATCAGGCGGCTTGTGTTACGCGCATAAGTATATGGATTCACATCAAACTCACGATAGTAGCTGCCATATACCGGGTCTGATTTACGATCAGAGTTACCACTGGGTGTTCTTTGGTTACGGATGGAAGCTGTAGTAAGCAATTCAAAGCTTAATTTACTGCTGGGTGCAAAATTTGCCCTGAAGTTTCCGGTAAAGCGATCTACATTGCTACCAATAGTTTGACCTTTATCGTTCAAATATGATGTTGAGGCATAGGTTTGGAACTTTTCTGTACCTGAGGTTACACTCATAGAGTGCTCCTGCTTCAATGAATTCTTGTAAAGGATATCAAACCAGTCTGTATTGGCATTCGCGTATCTGTTTAAGAAATTTGAAACGCTTGATTTATCATATTTTAAAGCAAAGGTTTTTGTTGCCGGATCATAATTATAAAGCTCATTGTACATTTTATAAAAGATACCTCCATTTTGGCCACTTGAAGATCCTGGGATTTGATAAGCTCCTTTATTAAAATACTCAATCAAAACAGCCATTTGCTCGTCTGAGTTCAAAATGTCTGTTCCTTCGTAAGTTGGTTTTGAGTAAGTTGTAAAGTTCCCAGTATAACTAATTTTTGGAGTACCTTCTGTTTGTCTACCCTTTTTTGTGGTTACCACAATAACACCGTTCATAGCTCTTGCACCGTACATGGCTGTAGCAGCTGCATCTTTCAAGATATTGAAACTCTCAATATCATCAGCATTCAACCCTGCAACTGATGATCCTAATAAAGTATTTGCATCACCACTGGATAAAGCTTCATTTGAAATATTAACCACATCTTCCAAAATAATACCATCTATCACCCAAAGCGGTTTATTGTCCCCAGACAGAGAGGTTGCACCCCGTACCCTGATTTTTGGAGCTGCACCAAATGTACCTGAAACATTTTGTAAGGTAACACCAGCTACCTGTCCTTCCAACATACGGCTGATATCAGAAACACCCAATCTTTCTACATCAGATACTTTTAACTGAGTAGCTGCACCTGTAAATAATTTTCTGTCCAGCTGTTGATAACCAGTAGAAACAACATTTACTTCTTTCAACTGTGCTGCATCCTCTTCTAAGGTTACATTAATAACTGTTTTTCCACCTATGGGAACTTCGAGGGTTTTATAGCCAATATAACTAAATGATAAAACTGCTCCTTCTTTTACCGAAATGGTGTAATCTCCAGAAGAACTAGTTGATACTGCATTAGCGGCCCCTTTTTCTCGTACACTTACCCCAGGCAAAGCACTTCCACTTTTATCTCTTACTTTACCAGTTACTTTTACTGCTACGAAATAACTAAGCACTTTATCGAAGATTGACTTATCTGCCGGTTTGATCAAAATGGTTTTATCTTCAATAGTATAGGTTAAATCCCGTCCTGAAATAATTTTAGCCATCACTTCATCTATGGTAGCCTTACTAAAGTTGGCATTTAAAGTAGTAGTACTTTTAATGGTATTACTTGATAATAATACATCGTAACCAGATTGTTGTCTGATTTCCCTAAACATTTTCTCTAATGTTACATTTTTCTCTTTTAATGTAACCAGCTGGCCAAATGAAGCTGCGCTTACCTGCATTAACGAGGCAAGTAATATGACCGTAACTAACTTCATAATTAATAGCAATTTAGGTATGTAGCGTCGATGCGTACATAAAATTCTAATATAAATTTTGTACATTTAATAGTCTGTTTTTGTGCGAAGCGCAATAAAGTTTAGACGCCAAAAAGCGTTTCGCGGTTATCCAAGAAGTAATTGATTTTTAATCGATTCCGGGTTACGGAATAGCTAAACAGATAATAAAGGGGGTGTTACAAGCACTCCTTTTTTATTTATTCAACGTTGAATCGTCAGGAGTTTTGTCGAGGTCTATTCATCATTTGTTAAGTTTTAGGTTAAGTTGATTAATTAGTTATTTTTAGAGATAAAGGTTAGTTACTCCCTCATCTTTTCTCGTTTATTCTTTGTAGACAATTAGTTTATTATCTTTAATATCAAAACGTACTTCCCCAGTTTGCTCAAATTTGGTTAGCACTTTCGATATTTTTTCGAAACGGCTTACCGTTCCGTAATACATTACATTTTTTGCAGCAGGATCGGCATATTCAATTTCTACATTATACCAACGGGCAACTTTGCGTAAAATGCTTTCCTGCCTTTCGTTGTTAAACATGAAATAGCCGTTTTTCCATGCTATTGCTTCATCAACATTTACTTCTTTTATAGCTATACCCGAAACAGATACTAGGGATTGTTCCCCAGGCTTAAGCACCTCGCTCTCATTGGTAGTATTATGCGAAACACGTACACTTCCTTCCAACAAAGTGGTTTTAGTTACCTTTTCATCTTTATAGCTATTAATGTTGAAGTGCGTACCTAATACCTCAACAGCTTGTTTATCGGTTTCAACAATAAAAGGGTGTGCTGCATTTTTGGCTACTTCAAAATAAGCTTCGCCATCTAGTTTAACTACACGCTGTTTTGCTGTCCCGATATTTAACGAATACTGAATTGAAGATGCTGCATTTAGCCAAACAGTAGAACCATCGGGTAACTGGATTTGCCATTCACCACCGTTTGGAGTCGAAATGGTATTTAATCTACTATCATTTACATTTTCTGCTGCGGCAACGTTGTACACCAAATGGCCATCAGCTGTTTTGGTGATAGAGAAACCGGCTTCTTTGGCAACATCGCCATTCATCGCATCCGAAAGTGAAATTTTCTTTCCATTGGCCAGGGTGAGGATTGCTTTATTTTTTCCCGGCGCCACGTCAGTAGCAAAAACATGCTCTTTCTTTTTCTGTAAAGAGAGGTAAGCGCTGAACGAAAACACAATAAAAACAACGGCAGCGGCAGCCCATTTTAAGCTGTTCATTAAAATCCGTTTAGGCGATCGGATTGGTTTATCTACCGCCAGAATTTTATTTAGAACCGGGCTCCATTTTTCCTCAACAACATTAACTGCATACTCTTCTTCAACGATAATCATTTTCACGATTTCGTCAGAAAGCAATGATGTGCTGTTTTCTGCCAAAACTAAAAGTTCTTCCCTTTCGGCCTCACTTAAGGTCTTAGCAGTAAACTGTTGTAAAAGGTAATGTATACGTTCTTCCATAAAGATTCTGATACTAAGAAGCAGCAAAAGAAAATTAGGACTATCGGGATATTAATTTTTTTCTATTTTATTTTCAAAAAGAAAAAAACAATTGGGAAAAAGAATACAATCCCATGTTGATCGAGGTGTATACGTATCGATTTAAGGGCTATTACCAGGGCATTTTTAACCGTATTAGGCGATATATTGAGTATTTCTGCAATTTCAGGTATGGTTTTACCATCGCGTCTGCTCAATTGATATATATTTTTGCGTTGATCAGGTAATTTTTCAACAGCAATAGCAATAATTTTCGTTACCTCGTTTAAATTAATAGTTTCTACAGTATTGTTATGGCTATTTTGTTGTTTCGCAGTAAATGCATCAACAACTCTATCATCTTTAAGTTTCTTGCGTAAATAGCTTAAACATTCGTTAGAAACATATTTATATAGATAGGCTTTCACATTATCTACTTCTGCTAATTTATCGCGATTTAGCCAAACCCTTAAAAATGAATCTTGAATAATTTCTTCAGCGGCATCATTAGATTTAGTAAACTTAGCGGCAAAAATTTGGAGTACAGGAAGGTATTTGAAGAAAAGGACAGAAAAAGCCTGCTCATCTCCTCCTACGATTTTATCAATCAGCACATGTTCTTTGTCTGCGTTGCTTAGCGCCATAAAATTAGTTCATCACAATTTGCTATGTCTTCCATTATTCTAAGGCGTAATAATAAATAGATTTATCATTAAAAGAGAAGAAAGATTTAAACTAAAACATTTTACTATGATAATAAGCTTCCTTACCAAATATACTGATTAAGAAATTTTAGTCGGTAAAAAATTAATTAAAAATAAAACCCCCACTTTTTAGGGTAGGGGTTCAAAAGTTAAGGTAGGACAACCTTAGTATGAATAATACGGTGATATCATCAGATAAACAACTACTCCGGTTATTGCTACATAAAGCCATAGTGGAAAAGTAATCCTGGCAATCTTTCTATGGCGATCGAAACGCTCGGCCAATGCCCTTACATAAGTAACCAAAACCAGTGGAATAATGGCTATCGACAATAGGATATGCGTTAACAAGATAAAGAAGTAGGCATATTTAATAGCACCATCACCACCAAATTTAGTAGATGGGGTAGTCATATGATAAGCGATATACATTATCAAAAATAATAAAGAACAACCGATAGCGGTTTTCATCAAGTTTTGGTGCAATTGTATTTTACCGTTTTTTATGGCCCATACAGCCACCACCAACAGTACAGCTGTAATTCCGTTAATGGTAGCATATATTGGCGGCAAAAAAGGTAGAGTTGGCGCATCTATCCCCAAATCCTTTAACTTTACCACGAATAAAAATGCTACAGCTACGGGTATAAAAATAGAAAGAATGATGATCCACTTGCTATACTTTTTCTCAATTGGGCTATTTTCCATGAGTTTTTAAAATCTCTTTTATATTATTATTATTTTGTGTCGACTTCGGAGTCTAAACGCTAAGTCCTAAACCCTAACCGCTAAGCCAACTATCTGCCGTCTTTAACATTCCTCAAATACTCCGCAATAAGTACTTTTATTTCGTCCTCCAACCTGGCGTTTGCTTCAACATTATCGGCATCATAAATTCCGCGTATACGGTGTAGATTATCAATAAGTACTATTTTATTACTAAAAATAAAATTGGTTTTCTCTTTCGTTTCATCTGCCACTACATCAAGTAACAAACCTTTTCTGATTAACGGATAAGTTTGAGTGGTATCGCCAATCAGAAAATCCCATTTCCCAGCTTTTGCCTTAAACTGTTCGGCAAAATCTTTTATTCTACCTTTATCAAGTGGATCAACAGACAGGCTTAAAAACTTAACCAAAGGTTTTTGCTCATACCCATCAGATAATTTCTTGGTGTATTTACTTGTTTCCTGGTTGTTGGCGCCGGTATAAAATAAATTTAGTACCACGATCTTGTTTTCTAATGATTTCCATGAGATGGTATCATTTTGCTGATTTACGAGTTTAAAATCAGGAACCAAGTGATAAATGGTATCTGGTATTTTTTTCCCTTTTACGCTATGAAAGGTTGATGCGACAACTTTCTCACCAAAGATGGGTAAACTCTTATACCTGTTCTTTGCAAAGTGTGGCAATAAGTAAAAAAACAAAAATCCCGGTATAGCTAAAATGCTTACCAGGATTATTACCTTTTTTATAGGACTTCTTTTCATTAATGGTTCATCATGTGGATGTTTAAAAACCCACCTTCTATCAGCATTAAAACAATAAAGTAAATAATGAAAATAAATGATACTGTTAATGCAAGCTGTAAGCCTAGCTTTTCATATTTTAAGTGCATAAAATAGGCTACAATATAAAATGCTTTTAACAGGGTTAACGCAATATAAATGTAATTACC
>NZ_JBFTRT010000013.1:0-26647 GCF_056399685.1 Pedobacter sp. 01N416 | reverse complement strand
CTGGTAATCGTGCTGGCTGATGTCCAGTTATGTAAACCAGTATCATTAATTAAGCCACCTGTGCCAGAGGTATAGGCATTACCACCTAAACCGACGTTTAGGGACGAACCGCCCAAACTTTCGGTAACTGCAATGGCGTTTTTAATTTTTGGTGTCTCTGTTTCCGCTGGGGTTTCTGTTTTTTTACACGAATACAAGCTTAGCAATAAGAGCAGGCCTGTGGCAAGTGAACTTGTTTTTTTCATTTTGGTTAGTATATGGTTGTTTATAATTAAGTTGCATCCATTTTGCCAATCTGCAATGCAGATGGTTTTTTGCTTAACCCAGCCTCATTTTCAACTGTCGGTATTTATAATTGTCACACACGGCCGCTAAGCCAACCCAAACACATTAGTGCAGTAAAAAACAAGGGATATTTTGCACTAACCATGATTGAAGTTAACGACTAACAATTGATAAAAAATTAAGATTCTCAGCGCAAACGTTTGCTCAATACAGGTATATTTTGCAAGGGAAAAAGGCATCATTTTATAGGTAATACAGCTTTTGTAAAGTTTGTAGTTGTAAGTAGTCTTAATATAGGTTTAACCAATCATTTTTGTTAAATGCTGTTTTAAACTATTTGATTTTAGTGTTTTATAGCTTTGTTTTTGAGCTTTTTTTGAATAAACGCAAACGGTTGTGCGAAGAATTGTAATTAATTTATTGATCATTGGTTCGCTGGTAATTAGTCAATGGTTCATAGTCGTATTCTTCATTGTGGGACCGCAAGTGGGCGCCAGCCTGTAGCGATTTCGGTAAAGCAATCTCATGAGGTGATTTATTTGTTCGTTGTTTAAATCGCTTAATTGCCGCTAAACGCCAAACTAAGAAATGTAACTAAAATCATTTTTTTCTCTAATCATTCTCACCTGCTGCACCTGCTCAGGGCCATAGTTTTGTATATATAAACTCTGTATATGAAAGCTATAGCTTACAACATCAAACCCGATGAAAAGGAATGGTTGGTACTGGCCAATTATAAAAAACACGACATTACCATAATTGCGAACAGTTTAACTATTGATACGCTTTCATTTGCAACCGGAAAGGAGGCCCTCTTGGTTTTTAACAACGATGAGCTAAGTGGGGCGATGATTCTGGGGCTAAAAGCCCTGGGCATAAAATACATTGCAACCTCATCTTCCGAAACAGACCATCTTGATTTAAAAGCTGCCGGTTCTGCTGGGATCAAAGTGGCAAATGTTCCTTTGGCATCTGGTGATGCCAACGCTAAACAACGGATGGAGCAGGTGATCAAAAACCTCGATCAATGGGCTGTGGGTAAATGTGTAGGTAGCGCGTGCTGCTGTCAAAACGAATGTTCTACCCTAAAAGTGCTTAAATAATGGAAACTTCTACACTACTTAAAAAATACAATGTTGCCACACCAAGGTACACCAGTTACCCAACCGTTCCTTACTGGGATATTGAAAATTTCACTGCAAATGGTTGGTTAGCCAATGTAGCCAACACCTATGAAAGCCATAAAGATGAAGGGATCAGTCTATATATCCACCTTCCATTTTGCGAGAGCCTATGCACCTATTGCGGTTGTAATACCCGGATAACAAAAAACCATGATGTAGAGGTACCGTATATAAATGCTGTACTGGCAGAATGGAAAATGTATGTGGAAGTTTTGAGGGAGAAACCTAAACTAAAAGAACTGCACCTGGGTGGCGGAACCCCTACTTTTTTTAGTGCAGAAAACCTGGGATTATTGATCAATGGTATTCTGCAAAATTCAACTTTGGCTGCTGATGCAGAATTTTCTTTTGAGGCACACCCAGCCAATACCACCAGTGAACACTTAACTATGCTGTACAGTCTTGGTTTTAAAAGATTAAGCCTGGGAATCCAGGATTTCGATCCTAAAGTACAGTTCCTGATCAACCGCTTTCAAACGCCCCGACAGGTAGCTGTAGTTATCGCAGAAGCAAGGGAAATCGGTTATACCTCTGTTAATTTTGATTTGATCTACGGTCTTCCGGGTCAAACAATTCCGGGCTTAGCGGATACTATAGGAGCGGTAATCGATATGAAGCCAGACCGCATCGCTTTTTACAGTTACGCCCATGTGCCCTGGTTAAAACCCGGCCAAAGACATTATACCGAAAAGGATCTTCCCCTGGGCGACGAAAAATTTGCGCTCTACCAATTGGGCAGACAATTGCTTGATGCCGCAGGATATAAAGATATAGGGATGGACCATTTTGCACTGAACAGCGATTCATTGTTCCAGGCGATGACTGAACAGAAGCTGCACCGCAATTTTATGGGCTATACCAATCAGCATACCCGTTTACTTATCGGATTGGGCGTGTCTTCCATCAGCGATAGCTGGACAGCTTTTGCACAAAACCCGAAAACGGTAGAAGATTATCTCAATAAAATTGAACAAGGTACGCTACCTGTAGAAAAAGGCCATTTCCTTACAGGTGAAGATCTTGAGGTAAGAAGACATATCCTTAACCTCATGTGCAAGGAAAATACAGTGTACAACGAAGGCATTCCAGAACAAGTGTATGGCAGGCTGTTGCCTTTATTACGCGATAAGTTGGTATGGGTAACCGAAAAAGAAATCAGAATTACCACCAAAGGGCGATCTTTTTTACGGAATGTGTGTATGGCTTTCGACGAGAAACTATGGCTCAAACAGCCCAAAACCCAATTGTTCAGTTCATCAATTTAAGAACAGTCTAAAATGGAAGATCAAAATAAAACCGCAACACAGGCCCTTTGTTATCATTGTGGCGAAGATCTGCCCAGGGTAAAATATCAGGCAGAAGATAAAGATTTTTGCTGCGCGGGCTGTATGGCCGTTTTCAAGATCCTTTCAGAGAATAATTTATGTAATTATTATGTGTACAATAACAATCCGGGCAGGCAATTTAAAAATGAAAGCCATTTAGAATATCTTGATGAGCCAAAAATTATTGATCAGCTGCTCGATTATAAACACGAAAGTTCGAGCATTATCACCTTTTATATCCCTGCAATACACTGCAGTTCGTGCATCTGGTTGCTGGAACACCTCTATAAAATCAACCCTGCTATATTCAGCTCAAGGATCGATTTTCTTAAAAAACAGATGACTATAAGTTTCAATCACGACGAAATTTCGCTAAGGCAACTGGTAGCAACTTTAAACCAGATTGGTTACGAGCCTTTGATCAGTCTGCAGGATGTTGTACAGGCACACAGCAGTTCGGTAGATAAAACTTTGGTGTTAAAAATAGCCGTTGCCGGATTTTTAATGGGCAATGTTATGCTCTTTAGCTTTCCGGAATATTTTGGTTTATCAGGTTTCGAGAAACAATTTCAATCCCTTTTTAGCTGGCTAAACCTTACGTTCTCTATCCCTGCTGCTTTTTATTGTGGTCGCGATTATTTTACCTCAGCTATAACAAGCCTTAAACACAGACATATTAACCTCGATACCCCTTTAGCACTAATTATTGCGGTGCTTTTCTTGCGCACTGCTTTTGAAGTTGTTTTTGGTACAGGCCCGGGTTTTGCCGATACCTTAACCGGTTTGGTGTTTTTGCTTTTAATGGGCAAATGGCTTAAACAGCGTACCTACCATCACATTTCATTTGATCGCGATTACCGTTCCTACTTCCCGATTGCGGTAACTACCCTGCAAAATGGTAAAGAAAAACCAGTATCCATAAACGAAATCAAGATCGGCGACCGGTTATGGATCAGAAGTGGCGAGCTGGTTCCGGCTGATGCCATTCTGATGAAAGGTGAGGCCTGGATGGATATGAGTTTTGTTACAGGTGAGTCTGATCCTGTACATAAGGTTTTGGGCGAAATTATTTATGCCGGGGGTAGACAAACCAGCGAGGCCATAGAGCTTGAAGTAATTAAACCTGTTTCGCAGAGTTATTTAACCGGTTTATGGAACAACGATAATTATAAAAACAATTCCGAAAAACAGAATTTTAACGATAGCGTAGCCAGGTACTTCAGCCTGGGTGTTTTTCTGATTGCATTTGCCGCTACCGGGTATTGGTTACTTCAAAACGATAGCCACAAGGCCTGGTCGGCATTTACTGCCGTAATTATTGTGGCCTGTCCATGCGTGCTGGCTTTGAGCACACCATTTACCTTATCCGCAATTTTATCGGTTTTTGATAAGAAGGGTTTTTATGTGAAAAACACCGATGCCGTTGAGGAACTTGCCAAATGCGATACCCTGATTTTTGATAAAACAGGTACGTTGACCAGTAATGAAAATGCAGAGATCGTCTTTAGCGGAATGATAACCGATGAAGAAAAGATTATTGTTGCCTCATTGTTGCGCAATTCTATACATCCCTTGAGCAGGCATATCATTAAGGCTTTAAATGTTGACCGGTTTTATTCGCTCAGCGATTATAAAGAGGTGGTAGGAAAAGGTTTGACGGCCAAAATTAACGGCCAAAGTATTTATGCGGGGCATCTTTCTATGCTGCCGGTCCAGGTACCATCTGCCGGGGAGAGCGGGGTGCATATTGTGATCGATCATGTATATAAAGGATGTTTTGATATCAGGCAACAGTGGCGGTCAGGGCTGGAACAAATGATTCTAAAACTTTTTCGATTCAATTTGCAGGTTTTATCCGGTGATACCGATAAAGACCGCTGGATGCTGGATACCATTTTCACGAAAAATACAACCATCAGGTTTCGCCAGAGCCCGCACCAAAAACTGGATGCTGTTCTGCTGCTTCAACAGCAAGGAGATAAAGTAATGATGTTGGGTGATGGCTTAAATGATGCCGGAGCCCTGAAACAGAGCAACTTTGGGGTTGCAATAACCGACAATATTAACAGTTTCAGCCCCGGCTGTGATGCCATTCTCAAAGGCAGCGCCTTAAATTATCTGCCAGATTTTATCCAGTTAAGTAAAGATGGACTGAAGATCATTAAAACAAGCTTCGCCATAGCCATCGCGTATAACTGTATTGGTATTTACTTTGCTGTGCAGGGCACACTCTATCCTTTGGTGGCCGCAGTACTGATGCCAATTAGTACGGTTACCATTATCTCCTTTACCACTTTGGCAACCAGGTGGTTTGCCCGTAAAAATAAACTGATATGAACATCCTTTACTTTTTGGTTGGCTGCAGTGTTTTAATGGCACTCATTTTTTTGGCTGCGTTTTTCTGGGCCTATAAAACCGGTCAGAACGATGATGTACATACCCCGGGTATCCGCATGCTTTTCGATGATGAAGTTGTTGCTGAAAAAAGTGAAGAAGATCACTTTTCTAGCTAAGCATCATCATCCTTTGTCTGTCCACTAGAGAATACCTTTGGAACACAAAACATACAAAAATTCAGCTTCTATTATGCAGTTAGAGAAATTTACTTACGATAACAAGATTGTTCGGAACTTTGGTATTGCCACCCTGGTATGGGGAATTATAGGAATGACCGTTGGCTTGCTTGCAGCCATGCAACTGTTTAAACCGGCAATGAACATGGGCAGTCAGTACACTACATTTGGCCGCATCAGGCCGCTGCACACCAATGCCGTAATTTTTGCCTTTGTGGGCAATGCCATTTTTATGGGCGTTTATTATTCCCTTCAGCGTTTGTTAAAAGCACGGATGTTTAGCGATGTGCTGAGCAAAATCCACTTCTGGGGCTGGCAGCTGATCATTTTATCGGCAGTAATCACCCTGCCGCTTGGCTTTACTACCTCACATGAGTATGCTGAACTCGAATGGCCGATTGATATCGCCATCACCATCATCTGGGTGGTTTTTGGCGTTAACATGTTCGGTACCATTTTTAAAAGAAGAGAGCGTCATTTATATGTTGCCATATGGTTTTACATTGCCACTTTCGTTACCATAGCCGTATTGCACATCGTAAACTCTTTTGAGCTGCCCATTTCTTTCATGAAAAGTTATTACGTGTATGCCGGCGTACAGGATGCATTGGTACAATGGTGGTACGGGCATAACGCAGTAGCATTTTTTCTAACTACACCTTATCTCGGCATGATGTATTATTTCTTGCCGAAGATGGCCGGAAGACCCGTTTACTCTTATAAATTAAGTATCCTGCATTTTTGGTCGCTCATTTTTATTTACATCTGGGCAGGCCCGCACCATTTATTATATACTTCATTGCCTGGTTGGGCACAATCATTAGGTGTTGCCTTTTCGATCATGCTAATTGCACCAAGCTGGGGCGGTATGATTAATGGCCTGTTAACCTTGCGCGGTGCCTGGGATAAGGTAAGAGAAGATGTAACCCTTAAATTTATGGTGGTTGCCCTTACCGCTTATGGCATGGCCACTTTCGAAGGTCCGTTATTATCATTAAAACAGATTAATGGGGTAGCCCACTTTACCGACTGGATTGTAGCACACGTACACGTTGGTGCTTTAGGTTGGAACGGATTTTTAACCTTCGGTGTACTTTACTGGTTAATCCCCCGCATTTACAAAACAGAATTATACTCGAAAAAGCTTGCCGGTTTCCACTTTTGGATAGGTACTTTGGGCATCCTTTTTTATGCTGTTCCCATGTATTGGGCAGGTTTTACGCAGGGGCTGATGTGGAAAGAGTTTACGCCCGAAGGTTTATTAAAGTACCCGAATTTCCTGGCTACCACACTGCAGATTATCCCGATGCATGTTTTGCGTTCAATTGGTGGTGCACTGTATTTAATAGGGGTAATTGCAATGACTTATAACCTGGCCAAAACCATGTTGGGGGCTAAATTACTTGCCAATGAACCGGCAGAAGCCATGCCATTGAGCAAAGTGATCATCGAAACCTCTCCCGCAGATAAAGCCTGGCACAGGATTTTAGAACGCAAGCCGATGAAATTTATGGTGCTCTCGCTCATCATTATCCTTATCGGGGGCATGGTAGAAATGATGCCCACTTTTACCATTCAATCCAATGTTCCAACTATAGCCAGCGTAAAACCTTATTCAGCGCTCGAACTTCAGGGGAGAGATCTGTACATCAGAGAAGGTTGCGTAAACTGCCATTCTCAAACGGTAAGACCTTTCCGTTCAGAAACTGAGCGATATGGTGAATATAGTAAAGCCGGAGAGTTTGTTTACGATCACCCGTTTTTATGGGGAAGTAAACGTACCGGACCAGATCTTCATCGCATAGGCGGGAAATATTCTGATGCCTGGCATTACAATCACCTGGTCGATCCTACTTCAATGTCGCCAGGAAGCATTATGCCGCCTTATGCCTGGCTCATCGAACAGAAACTGGACATTACAACCACAGCAAGCAAGATCAGGGCCATGCAAACATTGGGCGTTCCTTATCCCGATGGTTATGATAAACGTGCTAACGATGATTTAAAAGTTCAGGCCGAAAAGATTACACTCGACCTAAAACAGAATAACATTAAGGTTAAAAGCGACAGGGAAATAGTAGCCATTATTGCTTATCTGCAACGTTTGGGTACCGATATAAAAGCCAATAAAGAAATCATTCCTTCAAATCAATAAAATATGTTCAACCAGATCAAAGATTTAGCCGGTGGCGAAATATACCTCATCACCTCTCTGCTCATGTTCATGGTGTTTTTTGTAATCGTGGGTATTTACCTGCTCAAACTAAATAAAAAACATATCGAAGTGATGAGTCAGCTTCCCATTCAAGACAATCAACCTATTGCATATGAAGAAGATTAAACTTTTGTTATTGTTCCTGTTCATCTCAATTACAGCCTTTGCTGCTGATGAGAAAGCCGCAGCGCCCATAACATCTGCTCAGGCAGGCTTGGGGCTAAACCAGTCGGAAATACTGATTATAATCCTCCTGGTTTTTGCAGTTGTGCTTCTTGTTGTTTCAGTAAGCCTGTTAAATGCATTCAAGGTAATGTACCAGGAACAGTTAAATCCTACACCGTATACCAAACCTGTAAAAGAGCCGGTTTTGGATTACGATAGCTGGTTAAAGCAACAGCCTGTTAAACCTTCAATCTGGACAAAACTTTTAAGCTTAAGGCCAATTGAAGAAGAAAAGGATCTGGTAATCGATCATGCTTACGATGGCATTAAAGAGCTCAATAACCCAGTGCCGGCCTGGTTTAACTTCCTTTTCTACGGTACAATGATTTTTGCTGCGGCATATCTTTTTTATTACCACATTGGTGGCTATGGAGACCTGCAGGATAAAGAATACGAAAATGAAATGGCCAGGGCGAAGATAGAAAAAACAGCCTACCTCGAAAAATCGGCCAATACCATTGACGAAAGTTCGGTTAAGTTTGATAATACACCAACAGTGCTGGAAGAAGGCAAAACCGTTTTCACTACAAACTGTGTGGTTTGTCATGGCGATAAAGGTCAGGGCATCATCGGGCCAAATTTAACCGACGAATACTGGTTACATGGTGGAAGCATTAATAATGTATTCAAAACCATAAAATATGGGGTACCCGAGAAAGGAATGATCAGTTGGGAGAAAAACTTAAATCCAAAACAGATCAGTGCAGTTACCAATTTTATTCTGTCGCTAAAAGGGACAAATCCTGCAGGAGCCAAAGCTCCACAGGGTGAAAAATACGAAGCGAAAGATTTAAAAGACAATGAGATGAAAACACCAACCGACAGTGTGAACCAAGCCAATGTTACCAAAAAATAAAAAAGAAAATAAAGGCAGGGGCAGAAATTTTATCTATCCTAAACAGCCATCGGGCAGGTTGTATACCTACCGGAAATGGGTAAGTTATGTGTTGCTTTTATTTTTGTTTGCCTGTCCATTTGTAAAGCTTAATGGTGAGCAACTGGTACTGCTCAATTTTATAGAAAGAAAATTTGTATTCTTTGGATTGATTTTTACCCCGCAGGATTTTTACCTCTTTGCCCTTGCCATGCTCATTTTTATCATGTTCATTGTGTGCTTTACGGTAGTGTTGGGCAGGTTGTGGTGCGGATGGGCTTGCCCACAGACAATTTTTATGGAAATGGTTTTCCGTAGGATTGAATACTGGATCGAAGGAGATGCCAACAAACAAGAGAAACTAGACGAAGCAGGTTGGACCGCGGAGAAAATATTCAAAAAAGGCAGTAAACATTTTATTTTTCTGGTGATTTCTTTTGCCATTGCGAATACTTTCTTGGCTTATATGATCGGTTCTGATGTACTCTTTAAAATTATAACTGAACCGATTGCTGGGCATGCTTCGGGCTTTATTTCCATCTGGCTGTTTACATTTATTTTCTATGGGGTATTTACCTATGTACGCGAAGTGGTGTGTACGGTAATCTGTCCGTACGGTAGGTTACAGGGCGTTTTGTTAGACAATCAAAGTTTGGTAGTAGCCTATGATTTTACCAGGGGCGAGCCACGTGGGCATCTTCAAAAAAATGCTAATGAGTTAACAGCCGGCGACTGTATAGATTGTGGACTTTGCGTGCAGGTTTGCCCCACGGGTATCGATATTCGCGAAGGTACGCAGCTCGAATGTGTAAACTGTACGGCCTGTATCGATTCGTGCAATGAGGTGATGCTTAAAATAAACAGGCCCAAAAATCTGATCGGTTTTTTTAATCAGGATTTCATTAAGGAACGTAAACCCTATAAAATTGGCTTAAAATCTTACGGTTACGCTGCGGTACTATTTGCCGTATTGATGGTTTTTTCTTCATTGATTTACAGAAGAGAAGATATCCAGACTACGGTATTAAGAGCCAGCGGCACCTTGTATCAGAGCAGGGGAGCAGATAAAACAAGCAATCTTTATAATGCAGAGCTGATCAACAAAACCAATAAAGCGGTAAAGTTTACTTTCAGATCGAAGGAAAAGGGAGACGAAATTAATTTCATCCAAAAGGCTGATGTTTTGCCAAAAGAAGGCTCGGTACACCTCACTTTTTTTCTGATCAGGAAAAACAACTCCATTAAAAAATATAAAACCGATGCCATTTTCGAAATTATTGCCAATGGCGAGGTTTTAAGTACGGCAACTACAAGTTTTTTCGCGCAACCGGAAGGAATTGAGGATTGAATTAGAGAATGAGTGAATGAGTGAAGGATTGAATTTTGAATGATGAATGTGGAGTTATCGTTGCCATTCACTCATTCAATCATTCTCTCATTCAAAATTAAAAAAGAGCTATGAACTGGGGAACAAAAATAGTTTTGGGCATGCTTACATTCATGATGTTTATTGTGGGAATGGTAGTTTATATGTTTCATGTACACGGAAGAGATGCCCTGGTAGAAGAAAATTATTACGAAAAGGGAATCAATTATAATGCAGAATACAATGCCAAAATGAACGTTATAGACGATAATGCCAGTCCCAAAATTACCATTACAAAAACTCAGATTATCATTCAGGTAAAAGATAGTGCAAAATACGATCTTGTTTTAATGCGGCCTGCCAATAGCAACGATGATGTTAAGTTAAAGGGACAGACCTCAGGAACGGCGAATCTTATTCTGGTTGATAAAACTAAAATGCCCAAAGGAATGTGGTTTTTAAACCTCCAGTGGCACTCCTCAGGAAAGGATTATCTGTTTAAAAATAACATCACCCTATGATGGATTTTTTGCCATTGGCATTTTTGATGGGGCTTTTCGGAAGCCTTCATTGCGCCGTAATGTGCGGGYCGATTATGCTGGGTATGCCATTCGCGAAACAGGATTTCTTTCGAAGTGGATTTCAGCTTTTGTTGTACCAATTTGGCAGAATTGCCGTATATACTGTGTTAGGATTGTTGGTGGGTGCCTTAGGGAGCAGTATCCGCATCTTTAGCGATCAGAAAATGCTGAGTATCTTAATCGGTTCTATACTGATTTTATTTACAGCGCTACAGTTTAATGCTGTTTATAGAAATAGGTTTTCTAAGTTCCAGTCATGGGTACTCAATCCGCTGAGCAGGCTTATGGGAAAGGTATTCAATTTGCCATTGTGGGGATTGTTTGCCGGAATGCTTAATGGCATCATCCCCTGCGGGATGGTTTATCTGGCACTTGCAACTGCTTTAAATACTGGTAGTATTAAATCTGGTGGTACTTTTATGTTCCTCTTTGGATTGGGTACCGCACCACTGATGCTCATGATTTCGTTAGGCGGGATCTTCCTGAAGAAATACATCCGCTTTAATACCAACAAACTTATTCCCTGGTTTATGTTTTTTATGGGAGCATTGCTCATATTACGGTCGGCCGATTTGGGTATTCCCTTTATATCCCCCAAAACTATAAATGCCTATGGACATGTTATAGACTGCCGATAAAAAATATCCATAGCAGAAATCCCAAAGGCTAAGCGCTATGGATAAATTGGCAACCTGTAAAGATTAAAGTGCCATACTGTTTACTTTGGCTAATATCCCATCTGGTACTTTTGCCGCAGGGAAAGCTGGAATCCGCAGACTGGGTAATAAAAATGGTCGGACAGATGGATGCCGAAGGTTTTGGGCATTGCTCCAATATGGAGGCCTGTGAGGTAGAATGCCCTCAGGAAATATCGGTTCTGCACATCGGAAGGATGAATTATGAATATAATAAAGCATTGGCACTAAGAAAATAAAGAAATGATCATCATCGCAGCTTACCTGGTAATTGCCGTTTTAGTCTTGTATGCCCTTTTGGTGCTGCTATCCAATTGGCGCTATAGAATCCAGCTTAAAAGATTGTTCTCTATCCGGGATAAATCTGCGCCAAGGGTTTTTAAAATTGATCAGCTTTTAGCTCTCCCAACTCCGGTTGAGAAATATTTCAGACTGGTGCTCAAAGAAGGTCAAAGTTACCCCGGTACCATCCGTTTAAAACATGGCGGCCAGTTTAAAATGGCTTTGGATAAGCCATGGATCCCGATCCGTGGTGAGCAGTATTTTACCACAGTTCCCGCTGGCTTTATCTGGAAAGGTAATACAGCCCTGTTCAGTGCAAGGGATATGTATATAGGAGATAAGGGAAAACTGGAGGTTTTTCTGTTTAATGCATTGAAGATTGTTAATGGCAAGGGTGATAAGTTCAATCAGGGCGAGCTGCTGCGATGGCTAGCGGAAAGCGTATGGTTTCCGACCAATCTTTTGCCGGATGAAAATAAGCAATGGTTCGCTATTGATTCAAAAAATGCGAGGCTCAAAGTGGAAATTAATGGATTGGTATTAAATTATCTGGTCTGCTTTAACGACAGGGGAGAAATTGAAAGCCTGTCAACCAAAAGATATATGGCAGAAACGCTTGAGACCTGGATTATTAATCTTTCTGATTACCGCGAAATCAATAACATTATTATTCCCACCTTAGCAGAAGCAAGCTGGAAACTAAAAGGGATAAAATATCCATACGCAAGGTTTGAGGTAAAACAGATAGAATACAATAAGTCCTTCCGATTTTGAAAAAATATCGATTATCCAAACCATGTTAAGACACTTCGGAGTTAAAAGAACCTATGCGCACAATTTGAAACTGGCAGTTTTACTGAGCCTGACCGCGGGTTTTGTAAACGCAGCTGGGTTTCTCGGTTTTTCGGCACTGACGACAAATGTTACCGGACATGCTGCGCTTTTTGCCGAAGGCATTGCCAGACAGGACTGGGGAATGGCCAGACTCATTGCGATCTGGATGATGCTTTTTCTTGCCGGAGCTTTCACGAGCAGCCTGATCGTTAACAAAATCGGCCACAACGCAAGGTTCTCTTTTACCATTCCTATCGTGCTGGAAATTATCATACTGATATTTTGTGCGTTCTCAGCCTTTGTAAAAACCCTGAAGTTCTCTAACAATTTTTTCGCCGGGTCCCTGCTTTTTGCCATGGGGCTGCAGAATGCTTTGGTTTCGGTAATTTCTGGTTCAGTTGTAAGGACTACCCATCTGACCGGGACCTTTACAGATTTGGGGATAGAGCTCGCGCAGCTGAGAAAAGATAATTACAAGGCTCAGGTCGAGCTCCTGTCTAGGATTAAACTCCGGGTTTCTATAATCCTCTTCTTTATGCTCGGTGCGCTATCAGGTGCATATTTGTATACCTGTATTAGTTTCCGCTCGTTTTTGATCCCCGGATCAATGCTCTGTTTTACCCTGCTGTATGATGTTTTTCGTCTGAATATCAAAAGATACTATTCTAATTTTCGCTACCGAAGAAGGGATAAGATCAAGGAAGCACCGGGCGATGGAAATGAAGTGTAGAAATAGCGGTTACGAAGTGTTTAGCTGGTGATCTGGATTCATCTATGCTATCTCTTAGGGATAGTGAACAGCCAGCTTGATAGGTAGCGCTTAAGGCAACGGGTGGGATGACTTGTGCATTTCACGATATAACTAATAAAATTTTCTATTGACATTAATCTGTTAATTTAACGAAATCGCAAGTCTGTCCATTGTTTTGGGCCGAGGCACTAAGACTTGCGCTAGATGGGAAATCACTTATTTATTTTTATTAGCGCTGTTAGCGTTATGCGGCCAATGTTCGACCCTTTTTTGATATTGTGAGGCTACAGTAAATTTCGAAAATTCGTTAAAAAATAAGGTTGAAGGGCAATATCGGAAAAAGAAACTACCATAAGTTTTTACGAACCAATGTGCTATTGTGAACTCTGGTGGCGAATTACAACTTCTTCAATCCTGCCAAGACATGTGTATAGTATTTATCTTGAAACTGGTAAATGCAAATTTATACATGTCATTAATTAGCTGATCTCCAACACTCAAAAGTTATTTCAGACGATAACGTCTATATTCTGAACACTGAGCATAATCACAAAAAAACACAATTACTTTCAAAAGGTAACTCCTCACTTATTGAATGAAGGATCTCTAATTTTTAAGTGAGGCAATTTTCACATTTTTAATTACGTTTTTTTTCGACCTTAATAGTAAGTTTTCAACTTTTAAATCGGGACGGAAAGAAATCATAGTGCGCTGACCAGCAATTTCAGTATCAATTAATGACCCGCCAAATTTGTCTTCATATTTAACAATCATTCTAACTGTAAACGGTTTATCTGTACCAGACAAATTTTCAATCGCATAATTACGCACACTGTTTGGTGATCCCCCCTCATGTAAGGATTTCTCAGTACCAGAAAAATTCTGAAGCTGTCCATTTCCATATTGTGCCCTTTTATATTTTGGACTGATTTGAACTTCAGAAGCATGGTCTTCACTGTCTGCGCCTAGAAAAAGTGCGCCTAGTTTTCCATTTAATTCAGTGCCCGGTTCTACATCGAAAGTCAATAGGAACGAAGAAGACCCTGTAGGAAATGTAGAAGTTTTTTTAATTTCTTTTGACAGTAACCTTTCTTTTTGGATTGCAGGTATGATCTCGTTCATCCACTTTGTTCCAATTCTGCCGTCGGGAGCCTGGACCATTTCATGTATAGCTAGTGTTCCACCCCAAGCTGCTATTGGAATCCAGCCAGCCAGCAAAAACCGGCCGTTGCTTATTTCTGTTACGGCTGGCACATTCATTCCATTGTAAAAGTCAAGCCCTGCTTTAACGCCATCTACAAATCTGTCCGCTGTTGCACCTGCTGGTTTTGACCAAAAACCGGTAAAACCACCAATAACGTAGTCATAACTTTGCCAGCGAAAGAAAAATGTACAATCGCCGCCAGGAGGGAAGTTTGGATTTACGGATTGCCAGCCACCATTAATGGACTTGGATTCCCACGTCCCTTTTGCTCCATAATTTGCCAACATGCGCAAGCGTCCCTCCGGATCTGTATAAACACTAGGGTTTTCGCAAGGATGAAATAAGATTTTTGATTTCTTGAACTTACTGATCCCATCTTCACTAATGGAATAGGTGGATCCAGCAGGATAGCCAGGAATGGTGTCGTATCGGRAAGAACCCGTAATGCCATGTTTATTGTAATAATCCCACTGTAAAGGCAACATGGTTTGTTCCTTAGGGTAAATCCGTGTGGTATGCAATCCGTAACTGATACAAAGTTTATTGTCAAAGATAAAAGGTGTACCAGTTCCAAACGCCTCCCATTGCTCCTCTATAGGCGTGGCGGCATCGTGTTCAACCCAGGTTTTAAAATCGGTGGTGGAGAGGTGCTCAAAATAATGGCCTCCTTTTCCAAATTTGCTGGCGTGACCACGGCGGTCAAATAAATAGAATAAATGGTAACGTCCCTTATAAAATAAAGTAGCAACATCTCCCACCCAGGCATTATGTCCCTGAGGCGTCCAGTATTGAATTTCAGCCACAGTTCTGGGTTTTTTCAAAGCCACTCTTTGCGGCTGCATTCCTGGGAAAAAAATTTCCGCTTTTAAAACAACTGAAGGATCTATGCTCCAGGTGCTTTGTTCGCCCCATTTTGGATATCCTATGGGGAAATCATTATCAAGAAGCTCATTATCAACGTATAAAGTCCACCGAACTCCGGAAAAATGAAGTACAAGCTCATGTTCTCCATTTAGTTTTTTCAACATCCCTAAAGGAATACCCACAGACATATCCCGTGGACCATTAGGCTCAGTTGGAGAATGAAGCCGGAGAGACGCTTCTAATGCTGGGTCAGAGCCATCTGGCAATAAATAAGCAGGATAGTTTTGACGTTTTCGATCCTTAGCGTCGTGATGAAATATTGTCACTTTTAACACTTCAGGGATATCAATAAGTGTCTTATTCGCACTTCCTGCTTTAAGATTGACCAGTAATTTTATGGTAAAGCTACTGCTATCTGACGGGGATTTGAAAATTGCGCTTCTTGTTTTTGACGAAAGCGTACTTAGCGCAGATCCTCCGGTAAATGTCCACGGTGTTGAGCGCAATATCAATTTAACAGCCTGTTGTTTTGATTGTGCGTAAAGCGTCACGGATAGTCCCATCATCAATACCAGGCAAACCGATATTTTAGTGATTAATTTCATATCTTATAATTTTAGATTTTCCAATTCTTTTAGAATTGTTGATTTTCTTTATTAATTTTCTTCTCTTATCGTAGCAGGTAACAGGTTCGAAAGATAAACATTAACCTAATTGATACTGATTAACTAAGTGAAAATTATTTGCTAATCTAATTCGTTCTAGCATCTCCCATCTAGTCTAGCGTCTCGCTAAAACCAAAGTCAAGGTAACACACTGGGTTATTTTTGAACGGGATTACCAATTAATTGAACGAATAAACAAAACCCCTTAACCTTACTATACCCACTTTTGTAAACAACAATTACATAACAACATAAAAGGCTATGGGACTATCAGGTTTAGGAATTTTCATACCATAATTGGTATCGCTGCCATTGCAGCGGCAATCATTTCATTTGTACGCTTTGGCAAAATTGATTTAACGCATCTTAGTGGTAAAATATACTTTATACTACTGCTGTTACGGCTTTAACTGCATTGGGAATCTCCAAACGTGGAGGCTTTAATCCCGGGCATGTTTTTTCGGTATTCATTTTTATTTTAGTGACGGTGGCTTTTTGGCTTTCGATAAAGCGGAGTACCAATAATCAGGCCCGCATTATTATCTCGTTTTAGAAAATGTCAAAAATGTAATTGCCGATATTAAAATATTATCTTTGTTTGATCGGATATGACTGTAAGACAGTGATAATTTCATTGTTGGTCTTTCATCCAACCGCCAGCCGTCCTTAACCATAAACCAATAATTGCTTTGCAAAACTAAAAAAATGCCATTGAATTCTTTTTCACGTTCCCTATCTCTTGCACTTTTTATCGTATTGATATTTTCCGCTAAATTATCTGCGCAGTCCGGAAATACTGTTCCAGAAAAACTTGCCGATAGAATTAAGGAAGTTGAAAAGAACCTGGGGCTGTGGGCTAAAGATCTTAACAGTAAGAAATACGATTTACAAGATAGGATGGCTAAATACAACATCAATGGAGTAAGTATTGCAGTGATCAAAAACTATAAAATAGATTGGGTAAAGGGTTATGGTTTTGCTGACGTTAATCGTAAAAAGCCCGTGACTATCAATACATTGTTTCAGGCCGGATCAATAAGCAAATCACTGAACGGGGTTGGTATTTTAAAACTAGTTCAGGATAAAAAACTGGACCTTAACACTGATATAAATGATCGTCTGAAAACCTGGAAATTTCCCTATGATCAGGTATCCAACAATAAAAAAATAACCCTTGCAAATCTTCTTAGCCATACTGCCGGTTTGTCGGGTCACGGTTTTAGTGGATATACCAAAGGCGATCGGATCCCGTCTATCTATGAAACACTTGATGGAAAAAAGCCTGCAAATTCGGAACCTGTACGCTCGGAAGATGAGCCAGGTAAGACTGCGGTATATTCCGGAGGAGGGATTACTATTTCACAGTTAATCGTGACTGACATTACTGGCGAGCTTTAAGGCTTACGCCGTTTATTGATGATGAAAGTGCCTTAGGTGTATTTATAAAACAAAAGGGAAGTGAAAAATATTTCACACACAGTGGTGGAACCAATGGATTTATTTCTGAGTATATAGGCAGTTTTGAAAATGGGAATGGCGTAGTTGTGATGACAAACTCCGGAAATCCGGGAATCTCAACGGAAATTTTTAATAGTGTAAGTCAGATATATGGTTGGAAAGATTTTTACCGTCCTGTTGAAAAGAAGACCACTTCATTAGCAGATTCTGTGATGCGGAAATATATAGGGAAATATATGTGGTACGGAAAACCAGCATTTATCGTTATGGAAAACAATGAACTGTGGCTAAATACCCCAGTTAAAAGCAGGATAAATTTCACATCTGATGTTGATTTTTACATCAACGAAAAGGAGGGTGATTATAAATTTGTTACGGATTCAAATGGTATCGTTACTGGCTTTGTTAATTCCAACAACCGAAACTTTGACAAATTGTAGTAATTAAACAGTTATCTTTTTTGAAGATTTGCTCTCCTTTGAAAGAACTTCGAAAAATATGCTTGAAGGTCGGTATCGGAAGAAGAAGTTTTAAACTTTATTAATACAGGTTTGACTTATACTTCAATGTTCAAACAGTTTTTATAGAGAGATTGCCTATGCTGGTCTATACTATATTTGCTAAAGCTGCTTTAGCCTTGTTCAGTCCTGACCGGATACGGCTTAGGGTCTCCATTCTCATTCCCAGAAAGGAGGCAATGTACTTGAGTGGTACGCGTTCTAACAAACGCGGGTAGCTTAGGATAAACCGGTCGTAACGTTTTTTCGCAGTGGGCAGCCTACAGATGAATGCCCGCTCAAATGCGCTCCGATAATGGATTTCCATTATTTTTCTGCCCACGTAATTGACAATTTCAAACTGTTGGTATAATAACTTCGACATCTCATGGGGTACTGCAATGGCTAGTACCGGCTCAATGGATTCGATATATTCTTCAGATACCTCATCTGTCCATAGGTTTCTGATTGTTCCGGCAAGTTCATTCTCAATGGCAATCCAGGTGGTTATTTTTTTACTGCCCACCTTCAGGTAACCATGGGCGGCACCTTTAATGATCAGGAAAATATAATGGTTACGTTTTAGTGGAGAAGCAATATGCTTGTGCTTGGCGAAGCGGACGGGGAAAGTCTGTGCATTGATGATCGACTCTATGGCCTCATTTAATGGATGAAAATTCTTGAAAAGAGATATTAAGGGGGATTGAAAACCGAAGTTTTTCCATTTATCCTCCTCATCTACAGGAGTTAAGTTCATTGATGATCAAACCTAAGGTATTATATCTATATAAAAGGATTATTGGGCGAAAGGTTATTCCTTTGCGGAATAATCGAATCGTTGAGGCTACTTAAATTCTTTTAATGTTGTCACAGGAAGTTATAAAGGAATGCTTTTTTATAATAGCTATGGTATTTTAATATTATAGGCTTTAATTTTTCATTTTAGCTAGTCCATCATGATTAAGTAGCGTAATCTTTGTTCCGTTTCTATCAATGAGCAGCTCATCCTTGAAATCTGATAAGGTGCGGCTCACCGTTTCCGTTGCCATGCAGGCCATAGCGGCAAGGTCTTCCCTGGTAATATTGATTAAATTATCATTTACCTTTGCCTGTTCATATAGTCGGAGCAATGTACCGGCCATTTTTTTTCTCACTGAATGATAGGCCAGTTCCAACAGCTGTTCTTCTTTTGCTCTATTATCTCTGGAAAGCAAATGGATAAATTTTCTTGCTACCTCCGGATATAAATTAAGTATGGTTTCCATTTGATCTATTGGAATTAGGCACACGCTACTATCCTCAAGGGCTGTGGCAGTATCTGCATAACAACTATTACTTAATGCCGCATTAATTCCAAGATAGTCACCCTGAACATAAATCCCAGTCATCAGCTCCCTGCCATCCTTAGTCAGTTTTATGGTTTTAATTCTACCATGCGTAACTAGATAGAGCCCTTTTCCATGATCATCCTCATAATAAATTACCTGGTTCTTTTTGAAATCCCTGCTTTTTTTTTCTTCAATAATTTTATTGAATTTAGCAAGACCGTCTGTTTTCTCAACCAATACTTTGAATGCTTCAGTTCTGTTTTGGTGGGAAAGATCGTTTGCAGCTTTCTTTCTTAAACGAATATCAATGGCATTTAGCAATTCCATATCATCAAAGGGCTTAACCAAATAATCATCTGCGCCCAGTTCCATTCCTTTCCTAAGATCTGCATGTTCAGCCTTTGCAGTCAGAAAAATAAATGGAATTCCTGATGTCTGCTCATGCCTGTTGAGCATATATAATACACCATACCCATCAAGTTCGGGCATCATGATATCACAAAGTATGATATCAGGAACATGGCTGATGGCGAGTTCAACGCCACGCTTACCATTCTCAGCCTGATATACCGTGTAACGGGCCATTTCTAGAATTTCAACCAGGTTTGTACGTATCTCACCATGATCTTCAATAATCAATACTTTTTTGCCCATGGTTATTTTTTTGTGGGAAGGTCAATGTAAATAAGGTTCCTCTGTTAACTCTGCTTTTAAAACTGACATACCCATCCATCAAACCTGTATATCTGGAAAGTATACTCAACCCAAGCCCAGTACCTGATATATTACCCGTATTGTGGGCACGAAAAAAAGCATCGAAAAGATGTTTGTGATCACTTTCAGGAATACCAATCCCATCATCACAGATTCTGATGGTACAATTATGTTCATTAATCTTGGTATAAAACTGAATCTGACTATCGGCCCCTGAATATTTAATGGCGTTGTCTATTAATATGATGATACAATTTTTTAATAGATTTTGATCGAGTGTTATCTTTTGGCTAGTACCTCTGTGTTTAAAGATAATCTTTTGCTTTCCCTGTAAAACAATCTGCATTTCGCCGGTAATTTCTTCTGCCATCTCTGATAAGTTAAAGCGACTCAGTGATGGCTTAACCATCCCGCTCTCTAATTTTTCCAGTGATAAAAAGTCGTTAAGAATAGCTGTAATATTAAGTACAGCATCTTTGATTTTGCCCACATGCTTTCTGATGTTCTTTTGATCAAGTGTTTCTGTATAACGTTCGATTAAGGAAGCGGATAGCTGAACGAGGCTCAGCGGTGTCCTGAACTCATGAGAAGCGATGGAAACAAATCTGCTCTTCAACTGCCCAAGTTCTTTTTCTTTATTAAGTGACAGGTTCAGATCAATTTGAGTTTTTTGGAGTTGATTCACACTCATTCTCAATGAATGCGTTCGCTCTTCCACCTGTATTTCAAGTTGTGCTGCATAGTCCTGTAATTTTCCTTCTGCCTCTTTTTCCCTGGTCAGATCATGAATGAAACCAGCATAAATTATCCTGCCTGAATTACGCCCAGACGAAATGGAAAGTAACTTCCGTTTTTCTTCATGCCTATTAGCTCTCGGCCAATCCCAATGTTAATCGACTCTACCACACCGCTGTCATCAATAGTGATCAGTCCGTCTATTGCATGGTCAATAATTGCCTTTAGCAATACGGCATTTTCCATAATTTATTGATTAACAGCTAAATGTTTTGGCTGCATTAATAGAACCATCGCCAGCGGGGATTGTTTGGATTTTATTCTTTTAAAGAATATCAGCACGCTTAAGATAGTCATTCAAAAATGGAAGAATGCTTAACCGCTCGTGATGAGCATCATCAATTCAGGTAGGGAATATCATTTCTAACTACAATTGGGGCGGTACTTTTGCTATATGTAGCGTCATCTGTCAATTCTGGCATTGACTGTTATAAAAAGAAGATGAACAATAACTTAGCTGCCAATAATACACCTGTTCCAGTTTTAAGCGTTGATGAGCTACTTAATGCTTTTGAAACAGATGGGCAGCAGGGTATCAGTATTAATGAGGCTTCGTTACGTTCAGTCCAATTTGGGCTCAACATTAACGTCAGCCAAAAGGTCAAAAGTATCTGGCAGATGTTTTTTGAGCAATTCAAAAGTCCTATCGTTTACCTGCTGTTTGTTGCTGCATTTGCATCGCTATATTTTAAAAACTCGTTGGAAGCCATCGCCATATTTATCGTTATTTTGGTTAACGCCCTGATAGGTTTTTTTATGGAACTACAGGCAAGGAGTTCCATGCGGGCGCTGAAAGAAATGGACCTAAGTGTCTCTAAAGTCGTTAGGGGCGGAAAAACCATGGATGTGCTTTCCGAACAGTTGACCCCTGGAGATTTGCTGCTGCTTGATTCCGGAGACATGGTGTCTGGAGATGGCCGGGTTATYGAATCAAACGGACTTCAGGTAGATGAGTCTGCATTGACTGGGGAATCATTTCCCATCCTTAAAACAAGCGATAGCCAGGGGGCAGATACTGATGCGTCTGCATCAATAAACATGGTATACAAAGGTACGGCGGTGATGAATGGAAATGGCAAAGCCATTATTACAGGCATTGCAGCAAACACCGAACTGGGTAAGATCAGCGAGATGGTTGGTCGTTCAGCTGCCACCAAATCACCTTTGGATATCAAAATCGGAAATCTGACCAAAAAGTTAATTTACATCACCCTTTTCATGACGGCTTTCTTTGCACTCACCGCTTTTATTGAAGGGAAACCCTGGCTCGAGATTCTGGAAACGTCAATAGCACTTGCTGTGGCTGCCTTTCCTGAAGGCCTTCCTATTGTGGCAACGGTTGCGCTCGCTTTTGGCATGCTGCGCATGGCAAAAAGAGATGCAATCGTCAAAAGACTTTCCTCGGTCGAAACGCTCGGGGGAGTGAATGTCATCCTTACAGATAAAACCGGAACCCTAACAGAAAATAAGATTTTTGTAAAAGTCCTGTCTTTTCCTGACGAAGAAGTACATGTTTCTATGGAAAAGGGACATCTGGTGTATGATGATAAGGGTATAAACAGAAGCCAGGAAAATTTTGAGCTATTGGTTAAAATCGGCACGCTTTGTAACAACGCCCCTGTTGATCAAACTGAGACGTCTAAGGTATCTGGTGATCCTATTGAAATTGCCTTATTGCTATTGAACAAAGCCGCCGCGTTTTCCAGGGAGGGCTCTGCAGCACATTACCAGAGAAAATCGGAGATTCCCTTCAGTGCTGAAACTAAACTGATGGCAACTGCCGATCAAAATGGAAATGGTTATTTCATTTCAGTGAAAGGGGCAGTTGAAGGTTTGATCTTAAAGTGCACAAAGATCCAGTCCGGAAATAGTTTAAATGAAATCACTTCCAGTGATCGGGAAAAAATACTCGCCAATGCAGAAAACCTTTCAGCAAGTGGGTTAAGGGTATTGGCTTTTGCCTTCAAAAGCCTGAATGAAATGCCTGATGGCGACTTCATAACTGAACTGACCTATGTGGGGATGGTTGGGTTTTTGGATCCTCCGCGGAGTGATATCAAAGGCGCTATCTCAACCTGCCGCTCTGCAGGTATAAAAATCGTTATGATTACCGGAGACCATCCGTTAACAGCTTTAAGTATTGCAAAACAGGTTGGCATCACAGAAATAGCGGATGATCAGGTCATATTGGGGAATGCTCTTCCACAGGAAGACTTATTGGATCAGGAGTGGAGGGATAGGATTCTTTCCACTACTGTCTTTGCCAGAACTTCTCCTAAACAGAAACTCGAAATTGTGGATACCTATCAGAAGGCTGGCTTTTTGGTGGCGATGACCGGAGACGGTGTAAATGATGCGCCAGCAATAAAAAAGGCAGATGTAGGGATTGCCATGGGACTAAGGGGCACTCAAGTGGCAAAAGAAACTGCAAATATTGTGCTTAAGGACGACTCCTTTGTATCGATTACCCGGGCCGTTGCCAATGGAAGAGAGATCTTTCAGAATATCCAGCGCTTTGTTATCTATCTGATATCCTGTAACCTGAGTGAAATTATTATTGTAACCCTACTGGGCTTTTTGGGAACTGGTGCCATCCTCTTTCCCTTACAGATTCTGTTTTTGAATATGGTTACTGATGTCTTTCCTGCGCTTGCTCTTGGCCTGGGAAGGGGAGATAAATCCATTATGTTGAAGGCCCCAAGAGATCCTGGCCTTGAGATTATATCTAACCGTAACTGGCTGGTGATTTTGGTTTATGCCGTGCTCATGACGCTTTCGGTTATGCTTGCGATTTTTATATGTATGAGATATGTAAGTGAAAAAGTAGAGGTCATCAATAATGTAGCATTTATTACGCTGGCCGCTGCCCAATTATTTCATGTATTCAATATGTCTTCTTTGCGCTCGGGAATGACGAAAAATGAGGTGACCAAAAATAAATTCGTATGGATGGCAATCATATTCTGCTTTTCTCTTATCACTTTGGTGTATGTTTTTCCCCAAAGCCGGCAGGTTCTTCATCTCAATATAATACCATTACAGGCATGGCTCGCCGCAATTTTTGCAGGTACACTGCCGCTGATACTGGTTCAATTTTACAAGTTGATTTTCGGTAAAAAGCATCAAAAATAATCCGTACAGTACAATTAGTGCCTACAAATAAACCACGAACGGGCTATATAAATTACCTGCTAAATAACATGCTTACCAGTCTTGATCTTCTATTTTAGGATCAACATCTCTATTAAACATGACCACTATCATTTCCCGGCCCGGAATAGTTGAGGATATTTGATTAAACATACCAGATTAGAATGATATCGCGACTTGATATGTTTTTTTTATTAGTCTTAATTTTTATTGCCAGATCTATATACACTTAGATAAAAACCTATCGAATCATTATCCCTGAAGCTTAAAACAATACATGTTTAAAGCTTAAATCCAAAATACCATGCAAGAAATTTCAGAAGCAGTAATCGATAAAATACATCAATATTGGCAAGCGGTAAATTACCTATCTGCTGGTCAGATTTATTTACAGGCCAATCCGCTAATGCGCAACCCGCTTACACCAGACGACATTAAACCCAGATTGCTTGGTCATTGGGGCACTTCTCCCGGTTTAAACCTTATTTATGTCCACCTGAACAGATTGATAAAAGATACAGATGCGGATATGCTGTATGTGTGCGGGCCTGGCCATGGGGCACCCGCAGTAGTAGCCCATACTTATCTGGAGGGTACGTATACCGAATTTTTTCCTGAGGTAACGATGGATGAGGAAGGTATGCTTAAACTTTTCAGACAGTTTTCTACTCCTGGAGGAATTCCCAGTCATGTAAGTGCCCACACACCAGGATCAATCAATGAGGGCGGTGAATTGGGCTATTCCCTGATGCATGCTTTCGGCGCTGTGTTTGATAATCCAAACCTGATTGCCGCCTGCGTAATTGGTGACGGAGAGGCAGAAACAGGTCCTCTGGCAGCAAGCTGGAATTCAGTTGCTTTTTTAAATCCTGCAAGAGATGGCGCGGTGTTGCCAATACTTCACCTAAACGGATACAAAATAGCAAGTCCTACCATATTTTCCCGCATGGATGATACCGCTTTAAGTGAACTATTCAAAGGATATGGATATGAGGTGTTTTTCGTTGAAGGAGAATACCCGCACAATGTTCACCGTCAGCTGTCTTCTACATTGGATATCGTTTATGATAAGATCAGAAAAATCCAGTATAATGCCAGGGCTGAAGGTATAATCCATCAAAGAAAATGGCCTATGATTATTTTAAGAACGCCCAAGGGATGGACCGGGCCTAAATCCTGGAATAATCTGCCTATCGAGGGATCGTTCCGCGCTCATCAGGTTCCGTTGGCCGGAGTTAAGGAGAACCCTGAGAAATTGCACGCCCTTGAGGTATGGATGCGCAGCTATGAGCCGGAGAAGCTCTTTGATGAGCACGGTACACTAAACGCTGACCTCCGCAGCCTCTCGCCTGTTGGGGATAAAAGAATGAGCGCATTACCTTATGCAAACGGGGGAGTATTGTTAAAGGATCTTATTCTGCCAGACTTCAAACACTACGGGATCAAGGTAGTACATCCAGGAACAATCCAGGCAGAAAGCACCCGGAATCTAGGTAAGTTTTTGCGTGAAATATTTACCATGAATGCAGCTAACAAGAACTTTAGGTTGTTCTGTCCCGATGAAACGAACTCTAATAGATTAGAGGCCGTTTTTCAGGTGACTGATCGATGCTTCATGGAGAAAATTATCGATACTGATGATAAATTATCTCCGGATGGAAGGGTAATGGAAGTATTGAGCGAGCACCTTTGCGAGGGCTGGCTAGAAGGTTATCTGTTAACGGGCAGACATGGCCTGTTCCCTTGTTATGAAGCTTTCGTAACCATTGTCGATTCCATGGTTAGCCAGCATGCAAAATGGTTAAAGACTACTCAGGAAATCCCTTGGCGTAAGCCAATAGCTTCGCTAAACTATCTACTAACTTCTCATGTATGGAGACAGGATAATAATGGTTATAGTCATCAGGGGCCAGGATTTATTGATACGGTGGTCAATAAAAAAAGCAGCGTAATCAGGATTTATTTACCGCCCGATGCCAATACGCTGTTATCTGTAATGGATCATTGCCTGAGAAGTAAAAATTATGTTAATGTTGTGGTTGCTGGGAAACAGCCTGAACTGCAATGGTTAGGGATGGAAGAAGCTGTAGCGCATTGTGAAAAAGGGGCATCTGTTTGGGAATGGGCTGGAAATGATCTTGGTGAACCTGAGGTGATTCTGGCATGCGCCGGAGACGTACCCACCCAGGAAACTATCGCAGCCGCCGAAATTCTTCGCACACACCTACCTGAGCTTCGGGTAAGAGTTGTTAATGTGGTTGATTTAATGGCCCTTTCTCCAAGAGCATACCATGCGCATGGATTAAGTGATGAATATTTTGAAGACCTGTTTACCGATGCTGCCCCGGTGATTTTTGCATTCCATGGTTACGTCCGTATTATTCATGATCTGGTTCATGGACGGCCGGATCCCGCACGGTTTCATGTACGGGGATTTATGGAGGAAGGAACAACCACCACACCATTTGATATGGTGGTATTAAATCAGATGAGCCGGTATCATTTAGCTATGGAAGCGGTTAAACGCGTTCCCCGGTTCCAGCAACAGGCCGATGAGTTCATCCGTTTTTGTGAGGATAAATTGGCCAGCCATAAAGAATATATAGGTGTACATCTTGATGATATGCCAGAAATAAAAAACTGGAGATTTAAGTGCGCAGATAAAATAAACAAAATATTATGATGAGAAGGAGCAAATTTGGCCCATTAATAATGGAAATTATAATGAAAAAAAAGAATAAAAAATTAGCAGAGGAGGTTAGACTGGCGATCACGACCGATT
>NZ_JBFTRT010000012.1:0-17837 GCF_056399685.1 Pedobacter sp. 01N416 | reverse complement strand
GCATTCCAGGTAAAATAGCCAAACAGACCGCTCGAAATAAATTTGATTTCGGGTAATTCCGTTTCTCTGAATTTATCTTTAAAATCGGTAATTTCTTCAATCAGGTTTTTACTTTCGGTAATCTCTACGGCACCATCAGGAAAATAAGTCTCTAATCGCGATCCCTTTAAAATAATTCCCGCTACCGGGTCGGCACAAACAAAACTCATCGAGTTTTCTCTGCTGTGGTAGTCAGAACTTTCTAACAGGATGCTGTTAGGATACACATCACGTAAGCGTAAATAAATGCTCACTGGTGTTGTGGTATCGGCAAGCATTTTTTTGTAAGTCGTATTAATTTTATACATGATAAAGGTAAATGGTGTAAGCTATAGGGCTTAAGGTTTGTATTTCGTATTTTTTAACAATAAAAAGCCCGGCGTGTGGTTCTACGCCGGGCTTTAATGGTTCTTTAATAAGGTTTAGGTTGATAAACTATATTTTGTTCATACGCAGCCAGCGCAATTCGTTCGAATTACTTTGCCAAAGCCATGTATGTATATTGTTGATCATGAGCAACAAAAATATAAAGAATTTCCAAAAATGGAAATAATTATGAAAATAAATTTAGTCCGAAGTTAGTAGTCGGGAGTCCGAAGTCGAATACAGCACAGGATTAATCTTGATTATCTATGCTTTTCGCCATGCGCCCAGCCCCCTGCTTTTTATAATTACTATGAAACCCCAAAAAACGATCTACCCGGAACTTCTTTTACCATTAATAAAATGGTTACAATAATCAAAATCAATGCTAAGCCAAAGAAAACTGAAATGGTACGGTGTTTTGCAACAGCGTCAGCAACTTTTTTCGATTTAGCATTACCAACAGTAATTAAAATAATCGCAATTATCATCATACTGATGTGCTCCATTTTAAAATAACGCACCGCTGGTGCACCGGCACTACTTAACTTATACCAGCCTTCGCTGAAATAAAGTACCAAACCAATCAACAATTGAATGTGTGCACTGATTAAAGTGAAAACATTTAGCTTTCTATCACCTTCTGTATAGGTTTTATTACCGAACCAGCCAGACAAAGCCCTAACAACGGCAATAATTAGCAAAAGAAAAACCACATAGCGCCATCCAGAGTGGGCACTTTTTAAAATATCGTTCATATCAATAAATTTCTATGACTCAAAAATAGACATTAATTGTAAAAAATAGGATATTCAACAGATTGAACGCTTATTTATATTAGTTTTAAACAAAAAAAACACTAAACTTATTATGAAGAAAATTTTACTTGCCATCGGGCTGGTATTTTCTACTACAATTCTGTTTGCACAGCAAACTTCCTTTCCCGTTAACGGTTCTTTCGATACCCGACCTGGAATGTTTGCCTTCACCAACGCAACAATAGTAGTTAATGCCAACCAGACTCTAACAAATGCCACACTTTTAATCAAAGGACAAACCATACAGGGTATTGGTGCTGGTTTAGCCGTACCTAAAGGCTACGTGGTAATCGACCTTAAAGGAAAATTTGTTTACCCCTCCCTAATTGATGCCTTTACCAGTTATGGCCTTAGCGAAACACCTGCACAACAGCGCGGTTTCGGCGGTCAACGTCAGTCTATTTTCGTTTCTACCAAAAAAGGTGCTTATGGCTGGAACGAATCAATCAGGCCAGAAACTTATGTAAAAAGCATATTTTCTACCGACAGCAAAAAAGCAGATGAATTACGTAAGGTAGGCTTTGGTAGTGTAAATGTAATTAACCGCGATGGTATTGCCCGCGGCGTTTCTGCTGCTGTAACTTTAAACGAGGGCGCAGATAACAGCGTATTCTTAAAAGATCAAACCGCAGCAAATTATTCGTTTAACAAAGGAACTTCATCAAACGATTACCCAACTTCGTTAATGGGTTCCATTGCTTTATTGCGTCAAACCTATTATGATGCACAATGGTATGGCAAACAAAAAGATGAGTTTAACATTTCTTTGGACGAATTTGGGAAACAACAGTCCATGCCACAGCTATTTGAGGTAGATGGATGGCAGAACATCCTGCGTGCCGATAAAATCGGAAAAGAATTTGGCAAGAAATACATCATTAAATCTACAGGTGATGAATACCAACGCATAAACGAGGTTAAAGCTACCGGAGCTAGTTTAATTATCCCCTTAACTTTCCCTAAAGCTTACGATGTGGAAGATCCTGCAGAAGCCAGAAACCTGACATTATCACAAATGAAGGGCTGGGAACTGGCACCAACCAACCCGGCAAGTTTAGAAAAAGCGGGAATTAAATTTGCACTAACTGCATTTGGCTTAGAAAACAGCCGCGATTTTTGGGCAAATATCCGCACGGCAATAGAAAACGGCTTAACCGAAAAACAAGCTTTACAATCGGTTACCGAAATCCCTGCTTCACTTTTGGGCATCAGCGATAAAGTGGGTTCCCTGGAAAAAGGAAAAGTAGCCAATTTTTTAATCTCATCTGATAACCTGTTCAAAAACGGAAACATTATTTTCGAAAACTGGGTACAGGGCAAACGTTTCATTGTTAACAAAATGGATGTGAGCGATGTACGCGGCACTTATAATTTAAACGTTGATGGTATTGGTGCTTTAATCCTAAAAATTACCGGAACAGGTGGCGGATCGACAGCCGCTATTGAAAGAACCGGTGTAGATAGTGTTAAAACCACAGCAACCTTTACCAGAAATGGCGATTGGGTAAGCATCAATTTCAACCTAAAGAAAAATCCTAAGGGTGATGTCCGGTTAAGCGGTTACATTACCTCGGCAAATCCCATTACCATCAAAGGCGAATCGGCTCTGGCTGATGGCAATACGGGAAAATTTACAGCAACTTATAAAGAAGCCGCAAAAGAAACACCTAAAAAAGAAGAGCTAAAAAGCACTTTGGCCATGGGGCCGGTAATTTATCCCTTCTCTGCCTTCGGAAGCCCTGAACTGCCTAAACAAGAAACGGTTTTAATTAAAAACGGTACCGTTTGGACGAATGAAAAAGACGGAATCCTCCAAAATGCCGATGTACTTTTAGAAAACGGAAAAATTAAAGCGGTTGGCAAAAACCTTTCGGCAAGCGGCGCAAAAGTGATCGATGCTACCGGTAAACACGTAACCGCTGGCATTATTGATGAGCACTCGCACATTGCAGGAGCAGGTGGTATTAACGAAGGTGCACAATCGGTTTCTGCCGAAGTACGCGTTGCCGATATCCTCAACTCAGAAGACGTAAACATTTACCGCCAGTTGGCCGGTGGTGTAACCACTTCACAAATTTTGCATGGGTCAGCCAATCCAATCGGTGGCCAATCGCAATTGATTAAACTGCGCTGGGGTAAATCGCCAGAGGAATTGAAATTTGCAGGTGCCGATGGCTTCATTAAATTTGCTTTGGGCGAAAACGTGAAACAAAGTAATTTCGGTACAGGTGCCCGTTTCCCGGTTACACGTATGGGTGTTGAGCAAACTTTTGTGGATGAGTTTACCCGTGCAAAAGAATATGAAAAAGCTTTATCAGTGAAAGGTAACAGCGTACGTAAAGATCTAGAATTAGATGCTATTGTTGAGATTTTGAACAACAAACGTTTCATTACCTGCCACTCTTATGTGCAGAGCGAGATCAATATGTTAATTCATGTGGCTGATAGCTTAGGATTCAAGATCAATACCTTTACGCACATTTTAGAAGGTTACAAAGTAGCCGATAAAATGAAAGCGCACGGCATTGCAGGTTCTACCTTCTCCGATTGGTGGGCTTATAAAAACGAAGTGGCCGAAGCCATCCCTTACAATGGAAAAATTATGCATAATGTTGGTGTAACTACGGCTTTCAATTCTGATGATGCCGAAATGGCCCGTCACTTAAACCAGGAAGCAGGAAAATCAGTTTTATACGGTAACGTTCCTGAAGAAGATGCTTTTAAGTTTGTAACCTTAAACCCGGCAAAAATGCTTCACATTGATGATAAGGTGGGCAGTTTAAAAGCAGGTAAAGATGCCGATGTGGTGATCTGGACCGCCAATCCGCTTTCTATCTATGCCAGGGCAGAAAAAACTTTTGTAGATGGTGTTCCTTATTGGGATATAGAGAAAGATGCGTTGGTAATTAAAACACAACAAGCAGAGAAAGCACGCTTGATCCAAAAGATGTTAGAGAGCAAAAGCAAAGGTAGCCGTACACAACGCCCATTGGGTGATGCACCACGCCTGTACAATTGCGAAACTTTAGAAAACTATTCAGCAGAATTAACCGAGAAAGAACATGCACACTAACATGAAAACATATTTATTCAGTCTGGCTTTATCGGCAACAAGCCTAATGTGTTTTGCACAGGCAAACCTATCGCCAGCTAAAAAACAAAGCAAAACCATTGCCATTACAGGTGCAACCGTGCATATTGGCAATGGAACAGTGATCGAAAACGGCACCATCCTTTTTGGCAACGGAAAAATTATCTCGGTTACCGCCAACGGACAGGTTCCACAGGATGATGTAATGCGCATTGTGGCTACAGGTAAACATATTTACCCAGGCATTATTGCCGCAACCACCAACCTGGGTTTAACCGAAATTGAAGCCGTAAAAGCAACATTGGATTTTCAGGAAATCGGCGATTTCAACTCGCACATCCGTTCTATTGTGGCTTACAATACCGACTCGAAAGTTCCGGCTACCTTGCGTAGCAATGGCGTGTTAATGGCTCAACCAACACCACAAGGCGGTACAGTTTCGGGCAGTTCATCAGTTGTTCAGCTCGATGCCTGGAACTGGGAAGATGCAGCACTTAAAACCGACGATGCCATGCACATGACCTGGCCAGTTACGCCACGTTTCAGAGGTGGTTTTGGTGCTTTCGGCAGACCGCAACAATCGCCAGAAAGCTTAGCAGAAAGAACGCAGGCTGCCATTGTGCAGCTAATATCCTTCTTTGCCGAGGCAAAAGCCTATTCGGAAATGGGCAAACCAGAAGTAATTAATACCCGATTCGAAGCGATGAAAAAAGTATTCGCTGGTAACGAAAAATTATTCATCGCGGCCGATAGTCAGAAGGATATTGTAGCAGCCGTTAATTTCGCTAAGAAATTTGGCATCACGCCAGTAATCACCGGTGCAGACGAAGCTTACCTGATCATCGATTTCCTGAAAGATAACAACATAACCTTGGTGGTGAAACAGCCTCATGCTTTACCCAACAACAATGACGACGATGTAAATATGCCTTACAAAAATGCTGCAATATTGGCTAATGCAGGCTTAAATGTGGTATTGAGTATTGATGGTTACTGGCAACAGCGCAACCTACCTTTTATGGCCGGTACGGTTACGGCTTGGGGCTTGGACAAAGAAAAAGCTTTATCAACCATTACCTTAAACGCTGCAAAAGCGATGGGCATTGATAAAACCACGGGCAGTATCGAAACTGGCAAAGATGCTACTTTCTTTATCTCTGCCGGTGATGCTTTAGATATGCGTACCAACAAAGTGGAGCAGGCTTTTATTCAGGGTAGGGATATTAATCTTGATAATCTACACAAACAGTTGGATAAAAAGTTCAGTGATAAATATATTGCTGAGAAGAAATAAGTTAACACCAGTTTAAGACAAACGGCCGATATTGATTTATCGGCCGTTTTTTGTTTTAATAGATTACTTTATTTGTAGATCATTAAAAAAATTTAGGTTAGTTATCTGTTTTTACCATTTAAGGAATGTAAGGACATATAAACTTAAATGCTCTTATATGTCTTAAATGGTTGATCGAAAATGCTGGTGTACGTGTTTGGTGACTATTGCACTTGCAGTGGCAAAAATGTAGTTTGCAATTAGATGCTTAAAAAAAGATGGTAACATTTCCTTAACACTACCGCCTAATATCAATTTATCTAAAACATTTTATCTTAACATCAGCACTAAAAACTACCAAGGACTAAACCTATTATTAATATTAAATCAGGATTCAATTAACAGCACATTAACATCTTTGTCATCATAAAAAATCAGAACTAATCATAATGAAATCTGCCTGAACAGCAAAAAAACAGGCTCAGGCAAGCTTTATAACCGTTAAAAAAACAAATGATGATGAAAAATTTACTTATTGCAGTGTTGTTCCTGTTTTGCCTTGTCCAGAACCGGGCATTTGCACAAACAACCCAGGCATCAATTTCGGGTGTAATCACCGATCAACAAAAGAAACCTACTCCTGGAGTTTCGGTGCAGATCAGAAACAATTCAACAGGTTTCACTACTAAAACATCTACCAACGCTCAGGGCGAGTATACTTTTAAAGAGCTTCCATTGGGTGGCCCTTATTCGGTAAAAGCCATTTATGTAGGTTTTGGCGAGCAGATCAGAAATGGCTATATGTTAAACCTTGGCGATGTGGTTAGGGTAAACGTTGCCATGCAGGAAGCTTCGCAGGATTTAGACGCGGTACAGGTCGTGGCTTCGGGTTTGAGGAACAAAGTTCAAAACTTTGGCGCTTCTACAGAAATTTCGGCCAAAACAATGAACCAATTACCCGTAAACGGGCGTAATTTTTCTAACTTAATGGATTTATCTCCTTTAAGCCGTGGTGGAAATATTTCGGGGCAGTTAGGTTCTTCTACAAATTATACCATTGATGGAATG
Organism: Pedobacter sp. 01N416; assembly: GCF_056399685.1. NCBI lineage: Bacteria > Pseudomonadati > Bacteroidota > Sphingobacteriia > Sphingobacteriales > Sphingobacteriaceae > Pedobacter > Pedobacter sp. 01N416. Next base: position 11,185 of record NZ_JBFTRT010000012.1, on the reverse strand, counting down.
AATGCTAAAAACCCAACATCAGCCGGTAGTACGACGAGTCGTAGTGGTGCGCCATATTCAATTTCTATTGAGGCGGTTCGCGAGTTTAAGGTAGTAACCAATCAATATGATGTTACTTTAGGCAGAGCAGGTGGAGGTACCGTAACTGCTGTAACTAAATCTGGTACAAACACAGTAAGTGGAAGCGCCTTTGGTTATGGCCGTGCAGATTGGTTAGCCAGCCGTTACGATATTAGAGGTGTAAAGCGCGACAATGATTTCTCTACTTATCAATATGGTTTTACTTTAGGTGGCCCGATTATCAAGGATAAATTACACTACTTCGTTGGTTTAGATCATCAGAAAGATGCTCGCCCATTAATTATTGCCGATGTTAATGGGCCCGCTGATGAAGCACGTTTCAGAATCACCAATAGTACTTTAGCACAGTTTTTAGATGTTGCCCGTACTAAATATGGCGTAGCAAATACACCTCAATATGGTTCCTTCGACAAAAAGCGCGGCTCGGATGCTGCATTTGCCCGTATAGATTGGCAAATTAATGACAGAAATTTATTAACCATTCGTGATAATTACACAAACGATAGAAATCCGTTAGGTTTAGCAGATAACACCGCGATAAATTTCTACGAAAGTTATGGTAACGATAAAAATGTCGACAATAATTTATTGGCCACTTTACGTTCAACCATAAGCAGCAAAATCACTAACGAATTAAAAATACAACATTTATATACTTTCCAGGCGAGTACCCAAAATGACGAATTAACAAGTGCCATTCCAAGAGCAATTGTAGGAAATATAAAATCTGACCTTGCTGATGGCACCAAGGGTATCTCTACTGCAATACAAATTGGTGGCCACCGTTTCGGACAAGAAGGTTTTACCAATAATGTTTTCCAACTGGTAGATAATTTTTATTATAATACCGATAAGGTTAAATATACATTTGGTGTTGATGTGATGTATACCAATGCAAAATCTCTTTATGGTAGTGAAGTGAATGGCCGTTTCGAATACTCAACTTCTCAGATTCAAGATCCTGCTTTTCCAAATGACCCTACAAAAAAGATCGAAGTTCCAGCGATTACAAACTTTAATAACCTTGCTCCAAACAGATTTTATCGTGAAGTACCTTTGGTTGCAGACCCAACTGTTAAAGCCGGCATTTGGAACGCCGCTATTTACGGCCAAATGCAGACTAAATTGGCAAAAGGTTTAGATTTTATAGGTGGTTTACGCATTGATTACAGCACTTATCCAAAATCGCCACTAAATCAGCAACTATTTGATGCTATTGGTGTGAGAACAGACCATGAGTTAAAACAATTTTTAATTCAGCCAAGAATTCAATTTAACTGGGATATTAATGAAAACCGAACAGACTTTGTTCGTTTCGGAGCAGGCATTTTCGGTTCGGATGTGAACAATTATGTGACCATTAATAACTTAACCTTTGATGGTAAACATTTAGCAACAGTTGATGTTTTCGGCGCAAATGTACCAACACCAAACTTTATAGGTTATAGAAATGGTACTGTTGCTACACCTTCATTAAGTGCTTTACAGGTACCAACTATCAATACTTATGCAGAAGATGCAAAAATTCCAGTGGTTTATAAAGCCAACTTATCATACAGTAAATTAATCACCGATAAATTTAAGGTTGGGATTACGGGTTACGCAACATTAGGACGTAACAACTACATGTATGTTGACAAAAATATGGCGGCAAATCCATTCTTTACCCTTCCTAACGAAGGTAACCGTGGTGTATTTGTACCAACGTCAAGTATAACAGCGAGTAATGGTGTTGCCGATTGGAAAGGCGGTCGTTTAACTAATCAGTTTGGCCGTGTGTTAGAATTAAATAGTAAAGGTAAAGTAAATCAATTCGCTATAGTTATAGATGCGACCTGGAATTATTTCAAAGATGGAGAAATCTCTGCAAGTTATACTTATAACGACACAAAAGATAATACCTCATATAATGGCAACGTAGCAAACTCCGCTACTTTATCTCTGCCTGTTAAAGATGATCCAAGAGATTTGAGCAAAATGTCTTATTCAGATAATCAGTTCCGTAATAAGATTGTTATTTATGGAACGTCGCCAAGTTTTTATGGCTTTAGATTAGGCGTTCGTTACTCTGGTATTGGTGGAACACGATATAGCTTATTGGCTGGCGGCAATATTAATGGAGATTTTGTGGCTACAAATGATTTAGCTTTTGTATTCGATAGAAACAATCAAAATATTGCTGCAAATATCCGAACAGGCTTACAGACATTATTGGATAATCCAGATGCAAGCCAAAGTTTAAAAGATTATATTAATAAATATTCTGGTCAGATAGCAGAGCGAAATGGCGGCGTAAATGACTTTTTTGGTATTGTTGATTTAAAATTAAGCTATCAACTACAATTAAATAAAAAGCACAGTATTGAATTCTCTGGAGATGTGTTTAATTTTGCAAACCTACTTAACAAAAAATGGGGTGTAAATGAAACTTTGGGCAACCAGGCTTTATATGCTGTTAGCGCATTCGATGCTACAAACAAAGCTTATACTTATCGTGTAAATAACACAGGTATTGTTACACCATCAGGTAACCCTTGGCAGATACAAATTGGTTTACGTTACGGATTTTAACAACCGTTTAGCTAAGTTTCTTAGCTTAAAGTCATAAAAAAAGGGAATGGATTTTTATCCGTTCCCTTTTTTTATGTTTGCATTAACAAACGGCAAAACTTAATGGGATTATTACTTAACTACCTGAAAAACCACAAGTGGATTGTGGCCTTAGCGTTATTGCTAGCAGGCATAAATATTGGTTTTTCACTTTTAGATCCATACATCACCGGTCGGATTTTAGACCGTTTTATCAATAAAAAAGATTCGTTAACGTACAACCAATACCTCTGGGGCTCCTTGGGTTTAATCGGGCTGGCTATTGGCGCAGCCATGGTTTCGCGTATCGCTAAAAACTTTCAGGATTATTTCACCAGTGTGATTGTTCAAAAAGTTGGTGCGAAAATGTATGCCGACGGCTTACAGCACTCTTTAAAATTGCCTTATCAGGTTTTCGAAGATCAACGTAGCGGAGAAACCCTGGGTATTTTACAAAAAGTACGTTTAGATTCGGAGAAGTTTATCACCGCCTTTATCAGTATCCTTTTTGTTAGTTTAATCGGGATGATTTTCGTCATCGTTTATTCGGTTTCGGTAAGCTACAAAGTTACCCTGGTTTATTTTTCTGCTATCCCGATCATCAGTTTTGTAAGCTGGTTTTTAAGCCGCAAAATCAAAACCATTCAACGCTCTATCGTTGGCGAAACCACAGCTTTGGCAGGTTCTACAACCGAATCATTAAGAAATATCGAATTGGTTAAAAGTTTAGGTTTGGCCGATCAGGAAATTGATCGATTGAATAAAACCACCTACAAAATTCTAGGTTTAGAGCTTAAAAAAGTGAAATATGTACGCAGTATGAGTTTCGTTCAGGGCACTACCGTAAACCTGGTTCGAAGTACGATGGTACTGGTGCTGCTTTTGCTTATTTTCGATAATACGATTTCAGCCGGGCAGTATTTTTCATTCCTTTTTTACTCGTTCTTCCTTTTCGGACCGCTACAAGAACTGGGCAATGTGATTTTAACCTGGCGTGAGGCTGAAGTTTCGTTAGGTAACTTTAAAAAGATTTTAAGTACACCGATTGATAAAAAACCTGAGAATCCAACTTCTATAGCAAAAATTAAGGATTTAACCTTTAACAATGTGGGTTTCAAACACCTAACAGCCAATAGAAATGCCTTAGATAATATTTCGTTTAAAACCCATCACGGGCAAACCATTGCATTTGTTGGTCCATCGGGTTCTGGAAAAAGCACACTGGTAAAACTATTGGTGGGTTTATATCCGGCAAAAGATGGTGAGATTTTATACAATGGTATCCCAAGTAACGATATCGATCTTGATGCCTTACGCGAGAAAATCGGTTTCGTAACGCAAGACACGCAATTGTTCTCGGGTACAATAAGAGAAAACCTGCTATTTGTTAACCCTAATGCTACGGATGAAGAATGTTATAAAGTTTTAAACCAGGCTGCTTGTCAGACACTTTTAGCCCGTGCCGATAAAGGTTTAGATTCGTTAATTGGCGAAGGTGGTGTTAAGGTTTCGGGCGGAGAGAAACAACGTTTATCAATTGCGAGGGCATTGCTCCGTCAGCCAGATATTTTGGTTTTTGATGAGGCTACTTCTTCTCTGGATTCGATTACAGAAGAAGAAATTACCAAAACCATCCGTTCGGTATCTGATCTAACCGATCACATTACCATTTTGATTGCCCACCGTTTATCGACCATAAAACATGCTGATAAAATTTATGTATTAGAGAAAGGCCAAATTATTGAGCAAGGACGGCATGAAGAACTAATTGCACAAAATGGTTTATATCAGGCTATGTGGCGCCAACAAATTGGCGAAAGAGTTGTTGAAGCTTAGGAACAAAAAGAATTTGTCATGTTACTAGCTCAAATAGAAAGCAACCAGATCGCAATTATCATTATCATAGCGGCCATATTATGGCTGGCCTTAATATTAACGGCATTGTATCATATATCGAGAAACAACAGCATCGGTTTCTCGGTAAAGGTGCTTTGGTTTATCATTATCCTGCTTGCTCCCTTTTTAGGTTCCATTATTTATCTAATCTGGGGCAAGAACAAGAAGTTTTAATTTACAATGGTCCGTATCCTCACGGACCATTTTTGTTTTTAACCACCAAGAAACAAAGGCACAATGTTTTTCTTGCATGAGGGATAGCAGTGGAAATCCTTTTTTGATTTTTCTTCAAAAAAGATTGTAACGGATAGCCCGACCCTTGCGCAGCCTGGGGCATGCCCAGATTATTTGCAACAAACTCGGCATAATGATGTTTAAAAACCGCTATCTAACAACCTTATTTTTTATAGCATAATAACTACCGTGAGTAATTAAATTTCAGAGTTGTCAACTTTCCAGCAAAAGGCTATTAAAGTTGGCAACTCTACACAGGGAATCGTCATCCTGAATTTATTTCAGGATCCACTTAGCATGAAAATCCGTATACCGAAATGTTTAGGCAGCAACTAAACAACTTTAGTTGTCTGTTCATTAATATCCTGCAAACTCAGTTTCGTTAAAGATTTCGTCTTTAGCCATGTAATTCCAGCAATTGCCAATGTCATCGTTCCTCCAAAAACTACCGATGGGATGGTACGCATCAACTTTGCGGTAAGACCCGATTCGAAAGCTCCGATTTCGTTTGACGACCCAATAAACATGCTGTTTACTGCCGATACACGTCCGCGCATTTCGTCGGGTGTTAACAATTGCATAATGGTTGATCTGATGATTACACTTACGCTATCAAAAGAGCCTTCTAAAAAGAGAAAGAAGAGCGTTAAGTAGAAATTTTTAGATAAACTCCAGCAGATGATGCTTAAGCCAAAACCGGTTACGGCGATCAATAAATTTCGCCATGGTTTGTTCATCGGCGAAAAACGCGTCATAGCAAGCATCGTAAAAACAGATCCTGCAGAAACAGCGGCCCGCATAAAGCCTAAACCCTCGGGTCCAACTTTTAATATATCATTTGCAAACACGGGCAATATGGCTACCGCACCACCAAAAAACACCGAAAACAGATCCAAACTCATTGCCCAAACCATCATTTTGGTTTTAAACACAAAATTTATTCCTTTAAGCAAACTCTCTTTAATATTTTCTTTGGGCACAAACTGCGGAGGGTGTACTTTTAAAAAGAAAATACAGATAAGGGCTATAAATACAAAAGAAATAATTACGATATAAGTTATGGTAATACCGAAGAAACCATAAGTTATTCCTCCTATTGCCGGCCCTAAAATAGAAGCCATCTGCCAGCTCGAACTGCTCCAGGTACTTGCATTTGGATAAAGGTTTTTTGGTAAAATCTGAGCCATTAAAGAGAATGTAGCCGGGCCGAAAAACCCTCTTGATATCCCCATCCCAAATACGAGTACATACATAATTAAGGCAATTAGATTAACCTTAAAATTAAACAGGGTAAAAATAATATCGAACTGCCCAAGGTTAAACTGCGGTAATGTTACCAGCAGCATAATGAGGGTACAAAGAAATACGCCTCCAAATACTTTGAGCAATAAGCCCCTTTTTTCGCTCTTATCTGCAACATAACCTCCGTATAATGCAATCCCTATAGCAGGAATAGCCTCACACAGGCCTACAAACCCTAAGGCCAATGGATCTTTTGTTACATGATAAATATAAATCCCAAGCACTACTGCCTGCATTTGATAGGCAAATGTGAAGAAAAAACGCATGCCTAAATAAGAGCGGAACTCCCTAAAGCGCAATGCGGCGTAAGGATCTGGTTTTGTAATAACCGAATTGAGGTCTGAATCTGTCACAGAAAAAAGTTTATTTGCAAAACTACGCTTTGAAAATTAAATACGGGAATGGCCAAAGGCTTAAGCTTACCTGTTTTTTCTATTGAAAAGTAAAAATATCCGATCGACCAGCTCCAAATATTATTGCATAAAAAACCCGATGAATAATATTATCCATCGGGTATCTAGATTGGTTAGCTTAGTAACCGGGGTTTTGTTCTAGTAAATTATTTTTGTTTACTTCATCTCGACTAAATGGCCTGAAATAAAGTTTATTGTCCCAACTTCTGTTTTCTTGTGCATTTTCTACAACTGGACTATAAGTATAATCATATACAGTAGGGTCATAATGGTAAGGGGCAGACATCGTTTTACCTGGTTTAAATTTACCCGTAACTTTGATGTAAGTAACCTTTCTGCCTAGTGTTTCGCCAGCAATTAACCATCTGCGCGTATCGTGATAACGTTGTTCTTCATAGGCCATTTCTATACGGCGCTCATGGCGGTAAACCTCTCTAAGGCCAGCCTGATCTGTTGCTGTAACCGCAGGCATACCCGCCCTGAAACGAATTTTATTCAACCAGTTTGTGGCATTACTCAATTCGCCAAGCTCAATACTCGCTTCGATATAATTAAATACCGCTTCGGTATATCTAAAGAAAGGCCAAGGCACATTTTGCGACATCGAGGCATCTACAATAGTTGGATCTGGATCGATAAATTTATGGTAGTAATAACCTGTCCAGCTGCCGTTCCAGTTTTCGATAGAACTTGCGCGTGTATCTAAACCTCTAAAGTCAATTCTCGTATTGTTATCCATTAAATCGTATACTCCAGTTTGGATTTGACTGGCAGGATCGACATTACCAGATGCTTTATCGCGGGGTTTCCAACCTGCACCATCATATAAAACTGTAGCGTAAAACCGTGGATCTCTATTTACATAAGGATTTGCTTTCTGTACCGGATCGTTCCAACTAAACTTTGTCCCATCCATCATTTCATAATCATCAACCAATAACCCAATTGGCGTATTTCCAGCCCAGTTATGGTAACCGTTCGGGCCATTTTGCTGTGCATGTTTGATATTGCTTTGGATGATAAAATAGCGGGCAAAAATAAGTTCAGATGCAGCTGATGCATCAATATTTGGTGCCTTGCTTGCTCCACCCATAGCTATACTTTTATAATTTAACCGGCCATCTGTTAGCGCAGCAGGGGCAGAAAGATTTAATTTATAACCAGTACCTAAATCCATAACGGCTTTGGCAGCAGTTTGGGCTAATTTATAACGGTCTGCTTGATTTCCACTCGCATAGCTTAAGAAATCTAATTTTTGCGCAGCTATTCCTGTAATTTTTGCATTAAGTTTCGCTCTGTCATGCAAGTCGCTTGCCGCATAAGTCAGCACTCTAGATTTTAATGCCAGCGCAGCAAGTGCAGTAGTGCGGCCTTTATCGAGTGTTTTACCTGTTAACAGCTTATTGGCTTCATCGCAATCTTTAATAATAAAATTCACACATTCTTCGTAAGTGTTGCGTTTTAATTTAAAATCATCAGTTAAAGCGTAGGTTTTGGTAATGATAGGTACGGCTCCATAATAACGCAATAACTGCTGATAAAAGTAAGCACGTAAGAAATAAGCCTCTCCCAGTAACTGATCTTTTAACGATTGGCTGGAAAGTCCATTATCGCCACCAACAATCCTTTCTACAGTGGTGTTACAAGCCCTGATGCGGTTATACATCTGTTTATAAGCCCAGGTATCATCTACCCAGCCTAATGTAGATGGGTTAATGGTTGCATTGTTGATCAGGTCGATTCCCCTTGTTGGGTGGGTAAACATCGCTTCATCCGAAACAGAAGCCAGCATTTGCTCAGAAAAACCGCCATTCCCCAATCCGTTATAGATATCGTTTACAAAAGCCTGTGCAAGTGCAGGGTCTTTCCAAACCAGCTCCGAAGATATTTTATCGGGCGGGTTTACATCCATAAAATCTTTCTTACAAGAAGCTGCAAGAAAAGTTATAAAAACCAATATATATAGATTTATATTTTTGTTTGTTGCTTTCATATTTTTCATCCTTTAAATTTATTTTCAACTGCGATGAAGCTATCATGATTTAAATATTCAATATGTGATTTTAAAAATGATGATGGTTTCATTATAGTTAATAAACTGTTATACATTTTTAAAAAGCGGCCTTAATTCCCATGTTGATTACCCTTGCCTGAGGATAGTACTGACCACTTGTATTGGTTGATTCAGGATCCCATATCTTGATTTTATCAAGCGTTGCCAAATTGAGGCCGTTTGCATAAACCCGTACACTGTTTAATCCAATTTTTTCAACCCATGTGGTTGGCAATGTATAACCCAACTCGACATTTTTTAGCCTGATGTAATTGTTGCTGCGCAGCCAATAGGTATTATTTAAGGCATTATTACTATCGGTATAATAAGTAGCGCCCCTGTTTGATAAACGTGGGTTTACTGAACTCGGATTCTCGATACTCCAGCGATTTTGATACGACCATTCTAAGAAATTACCTATATCCCCAGATTCGGTTATCCCTACGATTTGCATCCCCCCTGTGGCCCCCTGGATAAGTACAGAAAGGTCGAATCCTTTATATTGCAAATTCAAGTTTAGCCCTCCGGTGAAGGTTGGTGTTCCGTTTTTGTCTAAACGTATTTTATCATCCGCATTGATTTTACCATCATTATTAGTGTCTTTAAATTTCATGTCGCCAGGGCGAAGATTGCCGGTAAGTGCACTATAATTAAGCGTATTGGCATTAACTTCTGCCTGATCTTTAAAAACACCATCATAATCGTATACCAACCACGAGCTAGTTACCCTACCAGTAGAACGTTGCCACTCTGGGGCACCCGGTGTCTCATCCCAAAATATGATTTTATTTTTAGCATAACCACCATTYACACTCACGCCATAATTCCAATCACCTACGTGGTCGTTATAACTTAATTTAAATTCGAAACCTTTGTTATTTACTTTACCCAAGTTAACAGGCGGTAAACGGTCTGTAATCCCTGAACTTTCTGGAACCGAACTTCCTCTGCTGATCAGGATATTTGTACGTTTATTGTAGAAATAATCGAACTCAAGAGAGAGTTTGTTTTTCAAAAAGGATGCATCCAAACCAATGTTCGTATTGTTAGCAACTTCCCATCCGAAATCTAAATTAGGCACCTTGCCTTCGGTCAATGATTTTGTAATCAAATCATTAAAAACATAACTTCCAAAATTCATTAAGCTGAGGTACTGGTACTCTTGCAAGGCATCTCCAAAGTAGGCTTCAGCACCCATTTGTCCCCAAGAAGCTCTCAATTTTAGATTATCCACAAACCTAACATTGTCTTTAAAAAAGGGTTCTTCAGATAAGCGCCATCCCACCGATACGCCAGGGAAGAAACCAAAACGTCTGGCAGTTGGAAAAATATAAGAACCATCTACACGCCAAAGAAATTCGGCCAGGTATTTTTCTTTATAATTATAGCCTGCGCGTCCGAAATAACTTAATCGTGCACGGTTGAATAAATTGTTCGGGTCGCCAGGATTATTACCTAACGACTGCTCTTTCTCATCACCTGCCAATAATTGCTCAATTGCCGATGACAAGAAATATCTTCTGAATGCAGTAAAACCATCATTCGTTATTTTCTCGCGGGTTACACCAGCCATTAATCCTATAGTATGATCGCCGATTTTTTTATCATAATTGATCATACCCGTTAAGTTTACAGCCAATTGGCCGCCAGCTGTTTCTCTAAGTCTTGGATCGGTATATTGAGATCTTATTGTACCTGTTAATACAGGCGTTACTCCATCCGCTTGAAAAGTCTTCTTGTCCCAATCGTAAAGTGTCCATGGTAATTGCCAGTTTTTTTGCCTTCCAGAATATTTATCTATGGCTGCAGTACCGGTTACTTTTAATCCTTCTACACCTGGGATTTTAATTTCAACTTTACCTGTTGTTTGAAAGTAATCTCTGATATCTTTATTGTACCCTGTTAAATCAGTAGTAGAAACCACTGGATTATAACCATATTCAATATCTCTACCCGGCAAACCGTTAGGCCATATGGCTATTTCATTAGGACGTCCTCTCATTAAAAATCTAAATATATCGCCCGCACTAACCGTCGGAAAATTGCGGTTTTCCTCTCTCGCAGTTACACCCAACGTCGTGGTAATATATTTACTTACTTTTGCTTCCAGGTTAAAACGCATATCGTATTGCTGATAGCCAGTAGCAGAATTCTTATAGTATGCATCTTGATCAAGATAGCCGAGTGAAACCAGATATTTCACATTTTCACTGCCACCATTAATCTGAACATTATGTCTTTGTTGAGGCGACCAATTTTGAAAAACAGTTTTAAACCAATCAGTATTGGGATACCTTAAAGGATCTGAGCCGTCGCCGAATTTCCGGATTTCATCTGGTTTGTAAGCAGCATTAATCGTTTTACCGCCGGTAGATAAATAAGTACCTGTTGTTTTGAAACTATTCCACGCTGCCGACCATTCATTCGGATTAAGATCAGAGCCGAAAATATTCAGTTCATTTAAAATCTCAGCATACTGAGTGGAATTGGCCATTTTAGGTGTGCGTGTAGGCTGTTGTAGGCCATAACTAAAATCGTAAGAAAATTGTGGTTTCCCCGATTTTCCTAATTTGGTAGTGATGAGGATTACTCCATTTGCAGCCTGCGAGCCGTAAAT
>NZ_JBFTRT010000011.1:0-21602 GCF_056399685.1 Pedobacter sp. 01N416 | reverse complement strand
TACCCTTACCAACGCAGATATGCTTTTGGTTTAAACCTCGATTTTTAACCTAAGCCCTCACATTTAAATCATTTTAAAAATGAAAAAGTATATATATATCGTATTTATTGCAGCTGCGGGTATGCTCGCAGCCTGTAAAAAAGCTGGGCTGGACCGTTTCCCACAAACATCCATCTCACCTAACCTGTTCTTTAATACCGAAAGTGATCTTTCGCTTTACGTAAATGGCCTACTCTCTCAGCCAGACCGCAATACTTATCTTAACGATCAGAGTACAGATAACGTAGCTACCACCGCGGCAGTTGAGGTAAAAAATGTCATGACGGGTAACACAAATGCCCAGAATATTACATCTGGCTGGAGCTGGGGCAGATTAAGAAACATTAATTACTTTCTGGAAAACTATGGAAAAGCACAGGTTTCTGCTGTCGTTAAAAACCACTATGCAGGTTTGGCCAGGTATTACCGTGCCGAATTCTATTTAGACAAAGTAAAGCGTTTTTCTGATGTACCCTGGTATTCAGGCACATTGGAACCAGGCGATGAAGAACTTTACAAAGCCCGCGATCCAAGGACATTAATTGCCGACAGTATAATGGCCGATTTAGATTTTGCCTATAAAAATGTAAGGGAAAGTGTTCCGGTGGGTACTCCGGGGAAATGGGCAGTAGCCACTTTGTATGCACGGGCAGCACTTTACGAAGGTACTTATCGTAAATACCATAACGAACTGAATTTAAGTAGTTCAGCAAATACTTTTTTAGAAACTGCAGCAAAAATTTCTGGTGAGATCATCGCTGGCAAAAAATTTAACATTTACAATACCGGAAAGCCGGAACAAGATTATGCAACGCTTTTCTCCAGTCAGGATTTAACTGCCAACAGCGAAGTGATTCTGGTTAACATCTTCGACCTGAGTAAGAGCAAAAGCCAGAATGTGAATTCGACTGTATTTGGCGATTATGAGCAGGCACCAGCCAAAGACCTATTGCAAACGTACTTAATGAAAGATGGAAGTAGGTTTACTGATGTAGCAAACTACGCACAACTGGGCTTTGTAGCAGAATTTAAAAACCGCGATCCACGGATGTCGCAGACCATGGTTTACCCGGGGTGGATAAGAGTACCCGATCCTACACCGTATATTCAGCGCTTAAATAAAAACTTTACAGGTTACCATCAGTTGAAAGGTTATGTAAACAGTACCGATAACTCGATCTTAAATAGTGTAGATTTTCCGGTATACCGTTATGCAGAGGTGCTATTAACCTATGCTGAAGCACTTGCCGAATTAGGTACACTAACACAAACCCAGCTAGACCAATCGGTAAATCTGCTTCGTAGAAGAGCAGGCTTGCCCGATCTTAATCTGGCAACGGCTAACGTCAATCCAGATCCAGCATTGCAGTTGCAATATCCAAATGTTACCGCTAACGCAGGTGTTATACTTGAAATTAGAAGGGAACGCAGGGTAGAATATGCTTTCGAAAACATGCGCTTTGACGATTTAATGCGCTGGAAGGTGGGTAAACTGCTTACCAAAAGTCCTGAAGGCATGTACTTCGCCGGATTAGGCAAATATGATCTTACCGGTGATGGGGTTGAAGATATTATTCTGATTGACAGAACGGCAACCATACCTGGCGAAGACCAGAAAGAAAAGAACTCACTTGGGGTAAAACTTATTTATTACCGTGCAGGATTAATCGGGACTGATGCAACGGTTTATTTAAAGAACGGCAACACTGGAGGTAATATCGTAACAGAAAATGTGGTTAGAATTTTTGAGGAACCAAAATTCTATTATCGCCCTATTCCGCAACAACAAGTAATCCTAAACCCTAAACTGAAACAAATTTTTGGTTGGTAATGATGAAAGAAATAAAAAGAAGGTCTTTACTAAAGGCCATAGGGATCTCAGCAGGTGCTGCATTTTCAGGCACATTACCAGCACTGGCTTCAGAAGCACTTTTGGATAAACCAAAAGGTAAAAAACTGATGCTTACTGTTCCACATATTACCGATGTGCACATACGTGCAGGAGAAAATGCTCCTGAGCGATTTAAAGCCTGTTTAAAACAGATTATCAGCAAACATAAAATTGATTTCTTCTTAAACGGAGGAGATTCGATTAACGATGCTTCTTACGATAATGTAGTACGCAACCAGGTAACCGAACAATGGGGTATTTGGGATGATTGTATTAAAACAATTGATAAATACGAAATACACAGCTGTATTGGCAACCACGATACATGGTGGAAAGCACCTACAAAAGAGGATGAAATGTATGGAAAGAACTATGTTGTGAAACGGCTAAAGATTCCTAGCCGTTATTATAGTTTCTCCAAAAAGAACTGGCATTTTATTATCCTTGATGGAAATAACAGCAAAATTTCGCTTGATGATGAGCAGTATAACTGGCTTGAGCAGGAATTAAAAAACCTGCCCGCTGGTACGCCTACCCTGCTTATGTCGCATTATCCAATCCTGGGCACCACCCAGGTATTGGTTGGTGGCGGACATTCGGATTGTAAAAAACTGAAAGATCTCTTCTACAAACACCGGGATAAGGTAAAAATCTGCCTCAGCGGCCATAACCATCTTTCCGATCAAACCGTTTACAATGGTGTTCGCTACTGTTGCAATGGAGCCATGAGTGGTTTTTGGTGGGGCAAGGGTGATGCAGAATCGGCGGGCCCAGGTTATTACCTGGAAACACCTCCCGGGTATGCAATACTTAAAATGTACGATGACGGAACAGTTGAAAACGAATATTTCCCACACACTTTCTAATAATCTTGAGCACCAGATCACATGCTCAAACAAATGGGTAAGTGTTAAATAATTAGTTTCATTCCTAATTCCAATAACTTGTGCCCCTAAGCCCAATAACCGATCGGTTATTGGGCTTTCTTAATTACGAATGGCACTTATCATATTTGCTGCAAACTGTTTCAACTTAGTATTCCGCATTAAATAATTGAAAGAAATAATACCTACTATGGCGCAGCTTAATCCGGCTAATACATCAAGCGTATAATGATGACTGGTATAAACAGCCGAAAACCAGATTCCAAGCATTACGGCAGCAAAAAAAATATTGATTTTCCCCAAGCGGTTTTTTAAACCATAATAAACAACTATAACAGGATAAGACGAGTGCAGCGATGGCATGGCCGCAAATACATTAGAGCCTTTGCTGTATATGCCATGAAAAAGTGTAATGTTAAAATAATGGTCAAACCGGGCCAATCCGGCAGTATTGCCGGCAGTTTTCGCGATAAATTCGAAGCCATGCTCCTGCACATACCACGGTGGTGCAGCCGGAAAAGCGTAGTACAACACAAAGCCTAATAAATTTACCCACACAAAGGTGAGCGAAAACCAAACAAACTGTTCTTTATTCTTAAAGAACAAATAAGTAGCGAATGCCAGTGGAACAGGTACCCACATCAGGTAGAAAAACCCGGTTAATACATCTAAAAATGTTGTACTGTTTATTTTCCAATACTCGTTAGGTGTAAGTATTAAGCCATGGTAGTTAATGCCGAAAGTATTTTTTTCCAGGTCATATAAATCTTCAATATGTACCGTATTAAAAAGATAGTTTGGAAAGGCTTTCATGTAATCAAACAGAATCCAATAGACAATAAAGATTGAAAAGCCGAGGATAAACTGCCTGGTTCCCTTCGAAATAAAAAACAAAGCATTAAAAATAAAAATCAGCACCAGCTGATCGGTTTTAAAGCCGACCAGTAGTACTGATAACAATAGATATCCAACAGATATAGCAACTGTTAGATAAATATTCCGAAGATTATAAAAACTGTTTTTAAGCAATACTTCTTGCTGCATGTTATTTTTTATCAAAATTAGATCTAAAAATATGATCCCAAAAAGTCCAACTTACCCCATACCCCTTGGTCGAATCGGAATAATGATGAAGCATATGGTGCTGTTTTAACTGTTTCCAGAAACCACTTTTAAAATTGGCATGGTGAAGTGCATAATGCACCATATCGTAAAATAGATAGCCGATCATAAAACCGGAAAAAAATGGATAAACCACTGTATCGGGCAATAACCAATCGAAAAGAAAATAAAAACCCAAAGCCATAGGGATACTAGCCGAAGGTGGCATCACCAATCTTTTGGCATCGTTGGGGTAATCGTGGTGTACACCGTGAAAAATAAAATGGATTTTCTTGCCCCATTCGACTTCCGGTTCGAAATGGAAAACATAGCGGTGCAGGATGTATTCGGTAATTGTCCAGATGGCCAGGCCTAACAAAAACCAACCTGCAAAACTCAAAACAGGCATTTCGATTTCCCAAAGCGCCTTCCAAAAAAGGAAAGCAATAACCGGAACATAAACAATCAAAGGCACATAAAACCTAACTTTTGATAGGCTTTCTAAAAAGTCATTTTTAAACATCCTGATAGATGCTGTCGAATTTGAAACAAAATTCTTTTTCATTGGTAATATTTTAACTGGTCTTCGACTCGGTTAATGTGTAATCGTCATCTCGACTCGAGCGCACCGATTTTTCATCGAGAGCGAAATGGAGAGATCTATCTTTTAGATTTCTCGGCTTCGTTGCACTCCGCTCGAAATGACGGATCAAGTGAGCGTTTAGTGAAAGTCTTCGACTCCACTCAGACTGACAAATCGCTGTCATTCTGAACGCAGTGAAGAATCTCTAACCTACAGCACACAACCCCTGGCCCTAAATAGTAAAAGATTCTTCGTTGCACTCAGAATGACATCAGCTAAACCTTAATCCTTTCAACTAACACTTTTGAAGGCTCCGAAGCATCAACACCTTTTATCTCTACATATTTTACATTCGGAAACCAAAAGGTACCGCCCTCAATCCGAAGGAAAATCCGTTCTAACTGCATTTTTTTATTGTTAATGGTGGCAAAAACATGGTATTTTTTATCTGCACCAGATTTATTCAGGTACATTGGCAGTTTTTTATGCGAGGTAAACCTCAATTCGAACTGACCGTTACCCAGATTTTTGCTGATAATGCCATATGCAAATTTCCGCTGGATATAACTCAGTTCTTTCTTCTCGCCTTTATCTCCGTAGCGCATCCAAAATACATTTACGGGCTGTTCTTTATTTACTTCGCCATGTTTGTCTACATTTAGCTGGCAGATAATGGTATTGGTATTCGGATCGCGCTGTAAATAAAACAGCTGATTACTGATATCTTTTGGCGTTGGAAAAGTAATCGGAGAAGGATCTAATCCCTGCGCATTTGCATTAAAGGGAAGTACTCCAGTTAAACTTCCCATTAATACCAAACCCGCAATTAATGCCGCCTTGTTATTTCCTTTTCGCTCATTAAATTCTTGCGCTTCGAGTCCTTTTTTGGCTTCCTGTAACCTTTTAACTGCAGTGATATTGGTCAATACTGCCATTAGGGTAATGGGCATGGTAAAAATCGACATCGTTTCGAAAACATGGAATGAAACACCTGGTACGTAAACTTTGTAATTGCCGCCAATAAAATGACCTGCAATACCACAGGCTATGGCAAAAACGCCAATGGTTACTACCCTTTCTGGTCTTTGCATTAAACCGCCTTTACACTCCACACCTAATCCCTCGGCCCTTGCGCGGGTATAACTCACCATCATCGAGCCGATTAATGCGATAAACGCAAACAAGGAACTTAAAAAATAATGATGCGCAACCAGGTAATAACAGATGCCCAAAAACATGATCATTTCGCTATAGCGATCAAGAACCGAATCGTACAAAGCACCAAACTTCGAACTCATGTTCCCTAATCGCGCCACCTGACCATCGAGCATATCAAACAGACCCGCAAAAAGCACCAGCGCCCCTCCCCAACCGATGTATGACATATCGCCACGGTTCGATTTTTCGGCACCGAGCACAAAAATTACGGCCACACCGATATTCAGGATCAGGCCAATGGTCGTCACCGCATTAGGCGTTAAACCTATTTTTATCAGTCCCTTTACAAAAGGATTGATCACCTTGTATATGCCCTGTTGCAGACTGTCTCTTAGATTTTTTCCCATAGCTTTTTTCTTAAAAATCAAATTTTACCCTTGCCCTTATTCCCCACTCCGAAACCTCCGGATTATTGAGATAGTTGAACCGCTTCACCACGTCTACCCTCAATAGTTTAAAGATATTACCTACACCAACACTGCCCTCCATGTAGRGCTCGTTACCCAATGCATAAGTTCTTTGTGCGCCATTTTCGTAAACGGGAAACTGATATAGTCCTGATTGGAAATTTGGATTGTTTTCGTTCCTCAACCCACCATATAATGCCTTAAACGAAACCACTTCCCTTAATTTTAACCGCTTAATTAATGGTACTTTATTAAAAAAGAAGCCGTTAAAATTGTGGTCTATATTAATGCTTACATAATGGTCGCTCACAAACTCGAGGAAGTTCATCAGGTTATAAGAGTTGAGCTGATAGGCGTAAGTTTGGTTGGCTCGGTGTATGGCCAATAAAGGGAAAGGCACTTTTCCGGCGATATAACCACCTTCGAAAGTTACATCGCTATAGCCTAACTGTGATAAATAGAAACGTTTATCGATGCTTCCCATTAAATTATGGTAATTGTATTCGCCACCGAAAACGCCCTTTAAACCTGCAGTATAACGCAAATTAAATACCGGATAACGATCGGCAATGGGTACACGGTATATTTTTCCCTGATAAAACTTTTCATTCGGCGCGTACCTTAATTGCAAGGAAATTTCGCTGGTGCTTAACCTGTTGACAGACTGATTTGCTCCGTTTAGGTAATTGAGTCCACCGGCAGGCGTTTGGCTCCACTTTTTAAAGCCAAGGTTGTAAGAAAAGTGGTTTTCGAATTCTTTAACATAATCTAAACGATAAAAATCGTTGTAAAGCAACATATCGTTTACTCCTCTTTTAAACGAGAGCAGGAAATTATCTTCCTGCACAAACTGTAGCTCTTGTCCGGGAATTTTTGTATCGCGTTGAAAACTGGCCCTAACGTAGTTTTGGGGGAATTCGTAGATCGATTTATTGTTCAGCGAATAAGTTCCGGAAAGAAAAAACTTCCATTTCTCATCTTTAATCCCATAAGCCAAATAGTTTTCGAAATAATAACGTTTACTAAGCTCTGGTGTTGTTCGGCCGCCTACCCGCAGCCTTAAACCTTCTACATTGTTAAAGCTATAAAATGTATTTACCGGACCAATTTCATAAGGGCCTAAATTCTGATAGCCTGCAAATAAAAGGGTAACAATTCTCATTGTCCGTTTAAAAGATGGCAGATTTTGCAGGGTATCGATATTACCATAAATCTTCAGCTGGTTCTTCGAAATGGTATCCAGTCTGTTTTGCTCCCAGAATTTATCGTCTTTTTTTGCTGCATCGGCCCGCACAACGGTACTTTTCCCTTGAAAAATAGTATCGGGCAGAACCATATCAAACTGGTAATTCTTATAGGTAACGGTACGCTCGCCGGTAAAACCTATGCCTTTGGTTTTGCCGATACCGAAATCGGCCAGCAGATTGCTTTTACTTAAACTGTATTTACCTTTGTTGTTGGCTTCGAAATCGAGATCGATTTTTAGCGCACGAACAAAATTGAGGTTAATGTTTTTATTTACCCCAAATGAAGCACCCGTAACGGCGTAATGGCTATCATTCGTTACATAAATCTTTCCTTCGAACAACATATCGTTTGTATTTCGGGGGGTAAAAGAAAGTTCAATAACCTGAGGTTTTTGATTTTTTAACGTATCGGTAATAAAAAACTTATAAAAAGCAGGTGCTCCATCCGAAATCGGACTTAAAAATTCGTTACTGATTACGGAGATGTTGTTTTTATAAATATCAATATCCTGATACATCCTATCGAAATAAGTTTTCATTCCCTTATTATCGATGTACCTGCTATCGAAGTTGACCTGTTTCTCAGCAATAACAACAGTTTTATTTCTTTCCGGATCTTTACTGAGGTAACTATCGGCCAGTTTCTCCTGAATGTACACAGGCAAGAGGTTTTTTCCGCCAATTAAGGTCGAATCCTGTTCCTGAAATAAAAACTGATAATTTCTGAACATCTTTTTGTTCTTAAACTTTTCCGAAACATTGCTCAACGAAAACAACATCTTCTCATATTGCCTAAAAGACACCGTATTGTAACTCTTAATCCGGTTTTCATCTTTATGGGCAATTACCTGGCGGATCAATTCTACCGCGGGATTATCTTTGTTTCGGTATTTTATCTTTTTACCACCCACAATGATCACTTCGTCCAAAGCTTTTGAATCAGGAACCAATGCAATATCGAGTTCCTGCGTTGCAGATGGTATAACATTTTTAAAAGCCGCCCGATAACCTACATAATTAAACGTGATTTCGTTTTGAGGATCGGGAGAAACCAATGTGTACTTTCCGTTTACATCGGTTTGTATGCCTATTTTAGTATCCTTAAAAAAAACGGAAACATTGGGCAATGTTTCTTTGGTAACCGCATCGCGCACGATGCCAGATACTACTGTTCTTTGGCCAAAAGCATTTACCTGCAAAATAAAACTGAGCACCACGAGGAGAAAAAATGAATAAATCGGTTTCATTTAACTTGAAAAAATAAACTGCTTTTGCATGATATAATTGTAGCTTAACCCGGTTATAACTGAGCTGAGCACTTTAGCGAGAACATAATTGAGACTACAAAAATGGGTGAGCATAAACACACCCGCGGTTACGATGATCAGATTGCCGGCCCATACCAAAATATATTTCAGCACCTGCCATTTAATAGCGGTAGATTCACTTTCGAAAACCCATTTCCGGTTCACATAAAAATTAACTGCTCCACCTGCAACCGTACCTGTAATACTTGCTGCCAGATACCACCAGCCAAAAAGATTTACGGCAATAATGGTCACACCAAAATCTGTTGCCGAGGCCACTAAGGATGATGCCTGTGCTTTTAGATAAGTGAACATCATGGTTAAAACAGTTCTAAAGCAACAACCAGTTGCAGTATAACATTTGCATAAATCCCGGCCAGCACATCATCGGCCATTACCCCCCAACCACCTGGCAATTCTTCGAGTTTTCGGATGTAAAGCGGCTTGAGGATATCGAAAAATCTAAAAAGAACAAGTCCTATTAGTGTGTATTCCCATTTCAGAGGCACAAACAATAGGGTGATGCACATTCCTGCCACTTCATCAATCACCACCCTACCGTGGTCTTTTCCCCAAATCTCTTCCACCCGATCGGCACTCATCACCCCCAACATCACGATGAGCATAGTGAAAAGTATCGGCCATAAATAAGGGTTGGTATAAGGGCTCTGGAAAAGATGCCAGCAGATGCAGGTTGCTATAGCAGCATAAGTACCTGCGCCCTTGCCGATATACCCGATTCCCAGAGCCGTTGAAAGAAATTTGTGGATAAACACTATACTGTTTCTATCAGTTCTTCTTCATAATCCTGACCTAAATGGGTGATCAATTCTTCGCCCATGATGTAACGTAAGGTGTTCTGAAGTTTCATCAACTGTTTAAAAATATCGTTTTCTGCAGGTACACCTGGAATCGTTTGTGGCGATTTCAGGTAGAATGATAACCATTCCTGAATGCCCGATAGGTTTGCACGTTTAGCCAAATCGATAAACAAAGCAAGATCTAATACAATCGGTGCAGCTAAAATCGAATCGCGGCAAAGGAAATTGATCTTGATCTGCATTTTATAACCTAACCAACCAAAAATATCGATGTTATCCCAGCTTTCTTTGTTATCACCGTGAGGCGGATAATAGTTGATCCTGATTTTGTGGTACATATCGCCATACAAATCAGGGTTAACCTCTGGTTTAAAGATATCTTCCAGTACACCAAGTTTAGATACTTCTTTTGTTTTAAAATTATCAGGATCGTCTAACACCAAACCATCGCGGTTACCTAAAATATTATCAGAAAACCAACCGTTTACACCTAACGAACGTGCCGCCAAACCAGGCGCCAGAATGGTTTTCATTAAAGTTTGACCGGTTTTAAAATCTTTACCAGCAATTGGGGTATCGGTTTCTTTAGCCAGTTCGATTAAGGCAGGAATATCAACCGTTAAGTTTGGTGCTCCATTAGCGAAAGGAATTCCTAATTTTAATGCAGCATAAGCATAGATCATACTTGGCGCAATACGCAAATCGTTATCTCTTAAACCTTGCTCAAACGCAGCAAGCGATTCGTGAACTTCTGATGGTTCAAAATAAATTTCAGTAGAACCACACCAAACCAATACAATACGGTCGCAATTGTTTTCTTCTTTGAAGTTTTTAATATCTTCCATTACGGCTAATGCCAGTTCGTAACGGTTATCGAGATCTTTTACATATTTACCATCAAGGTTTTTTACATAATTTCTGTCGAAAGCAGCACGCATCGGTTTAATGGCCTGTAATTCCTCGCGTACGTCGCGCAAAAGGTTAGCGTCTAATACGCGGGCATTCATTGCCGCTTCGTAAACATTATCTTCATAAACATCCCAGCCACCGAAAACCAAGTCTTCAAGACCAGCCAGAGGCACAAAATCTTTAATTTTTGGTTCTCTTTTTTCTGTTCTTTTGCCCAAACGGATGGTACCCATCTGTGTTAACGAACCGATCGGTTTTGATATCCCTTTTTTAATTGCAGCAACTCCGGCAATCATGGTTGTTGCTACAGCGCCTAATCCTGGCATTAATATTCCCAGCTTGCCTTCAGCTGCTTTTACTTGTTGTTTCATTCTATTTTATTTAAAATCTTATAACCAATTGTTTTTACGGTACCAGTTTATGGTTTCATTAAGCCCTTGTTCGAGTCCGAATTGGGGCACAAAACCAAAGTCGTTCTGAATATTTTTAATGTCGCAGCCCCAATTGAGCGCGGTGAGTTCTTTTATCTTATCTACATTTAAAGCAGGAATCTTATTAAACACGCCATACAACCGTTCCATCGACCAGGCAAGGCCCTTAATCATTTGCACAGGTACATTCACGGTCAACGTTTTTTTGTTTAAGGCCTTGCGCACATGGCTAGCTAGTGCAGAACGGCTATAAACTGCCCCATCAGAAATGTTATAACTTTTGCCAACCACATCAGATGAAAGTGCTTTTATAATAATATTGGCCAGATCGGTGGCGTACACAAAGCTCAGTTCCTGTTCCTGTCTTCCGATATACAGCTCCAGTCCTGCTTTAATGGTTTTAATCAATATGAAAATGTCTTTCTCCCTCGGCCCATATACTGCGGTAGGCCTGAAGGTAATTAAGGGCAGATTGGGGATCAGCGATAAATATGTCTCTGCAAGTGCTTTGCTGATCCCATAATTGGTTACCGGATTTGATGCCCCCATATCTGTCAGTTTTTCATTTTTCCGATTTAAAGGCCCCAGTGCGGCCAAACTGCTGATAAATACGAATTTCTTTATGCTATGTGCCGATTTTGAAGCCGCCAAAGCCAGGTTCCGGGTATAAATGGCGTTTACCTGATTGTAATCATCGAGTTTTTTTGCCTTGGTTACCGCAGCTGCATGCACGATGTAGTCATATCTTTTTTCCTCTATATTTTCCTTCAACAGGTATATGGAAGAAAGATCAAGGTCAACATAGTTGATCGGAAAATCTTTAAGATGTGTTGCAGTGGCCGATTGACGTACATTTGCATACACTTCGAGATCATTCGCCAAAGCAGATTTAATCAGGTGATACCCTACAAATCCTGTCGCGCCTGTAATCAACACCCGCTTTTTCATATCGCTTTCTCCAAAATCCTGTACTTACGATATAGTTTACCACCAATATCTTCAATAGGTTTATTGATCAGATCGTTATGATCTAAAGTCCAGCTGGCCTCTGCATATTTCATGTTTTTAGCCTTAAAATGTTTGATGATACGGCCATAAAGGCAAGCTTCAATCCCCATTTTACGGTAACCATCTACTACGCCAAGCAACAAAATACGGATGCCATCAATTTTCTTTTTATTGGCCAAAAGTTTGATTAAACCTGTAGGGAACAACCTACCTCGTTTAATTTTGATCAGGATCTGATTGATATCAGGAATGGCCAATGCAAAACCCACAATCTTGCCATGCTGTTCTGCCAGGATACAAAACTCTGGGTCGAGGATCAGTTTTAAATCGTTTGCGGTATAGTCGAATTCTTTATCCGTCATCGGTACAAAACCAAGGTTTTTATCCCATGCTTTATTGTATACTTCCCTCACGGCGTTACACTCCTCCTTGAATTTCTTCATGTTGATTTTACGCAGCACAATGTCGTTACGGAGCAGCCGTTCTTCTATCCTATCCAGCAGTTTAACCGATCTTTCGCTATAATTGCCCGCAGTGTAGCGGTATGCCCTTAAATCGACATTTTTCCGAAAGCCGGTTTGCTCTAAAAGCGACAGATAATATGGCGCATTATATGGCATCATGGCCACAGGTGGCCCATCGAAACCTTCAATCAGTAATCCGCATACTTCGTTGGTTGAAAAATTTACCGGACCTAAAACTTTTGTCAGCCCTCTTTCCGATAACCAATCCTGTGCTGCATTTAAAAGCTGCAAGGCAACTTCCGCATCATTTATACAATCGAAAAAACCGAAGAAACCATCATGTCCGCCGTAAACTTTATTGTGATTTGTATTGTTAATTGCCGCAATTCGCCCAACTACTTTACCTTCGTCGTACAGTAAAAAAAGCTGTATTTCAGAATGTTCGTAAAAAGGATGTTTGCCTGGGGTAAGCAAGTCGCGTTGGGCAATAAAAAGCTCAGGGACATAGTTTACATCGGCCGCATACAATTGGTGTGGAAAATCTACAAACGCCTTTAATGCTTTTTTACCAGAAACTTTTACCAGTTCTCTCATGATTGGCTTCCTACTAATTCTACATTAACAGCTTTAAAAGCAGCACTTAGTTTGCTTATGGCTGAATCAATTTGTTCGAAAGTATGCGTGGCCATTAAAGAAAACCTGATCAATGATGAATCGGAAGGCACCGCTGGTGAAACGACCGGGTTTACAAATACCCCATTTTGCTGAAGGATATTCGTAATCATAAAGGTTTTGGTATTATCGCGGATGTAAATGGGAATAATCGGACTATTGCTGTGCCCGATATCGAAACCGGCCTCGAGCAAAAGTTTCTTCGCATATTCTGTATTGGCCCAGAGTTTATCAATACGCTCAGGCTCTGATTCGATAATATCCAATGCAGCAATTACACTTGCTACAGCAGAAGGCGGCATACTTGCGCTGAACATCAGTGAACGGGCACGGTGCTTGATATATTCGATGGTTTCGGCATTGCCCGCAATAAAACCACCTAATGAGGCCAGCGATTTGCTAAAAGTGCCCATAATCAGGTCTACATCCTCCGTAAGATTAAAATGTGATGCCGTTCCCGATCCATTAAAGCCGATTACTCCTAAACTGTGCGCATCATCCATCATAATATTGGCACCAAATTCATTGGCAATATTTACCATTTCTGGAAGATTAACTAAATCGCCTTCCATACTGAAAATGCCATCAGAAACAATCAGTTTAGCGGCATCTTCAGGTAATCTGCTCAGTTTTCGGCGCAGGTCCTGCATATCGTTATGCGCATACTTGATGGTGCGCGAGAAGGACAAACGGCTTCCATCAATAATCGAGGCATGGTCGTACTCATCCAATAACAGATAATCGTTACGATCTAATAAACAGGATATTACCCCTAGGTTGACCTGAAAACCAGTACTAAAAAGCACTGCCGCTTCTTTGCCCACATATTCTGCGAGGCGATTTTCCAATTCGAGATGAATATCGAGCGAGCCGTTCAGAAAACGCGATCCTGCACAGCCAGTCCCATATTTATCGATAGCTGCTTTTGCGGCTTCTTTTATTTTAGGATGATTGGTTAACCCTAAATAGGAATTGGAACCAAACATGAGTACCTTTTTCCCATTTATAACCACCTCGGTATCCTGGCCCGATTCTATCGACCTGAAATAAGGATATAATCCCTTTTCTTTTATCACCGCCGCATCCTTAAAAGAGGCAATTCTATCTTGTAATTTTTTACGCATGCTGAACACTTATATTCTTCAGTTTTTAAAACCCTGTTCTGAAAATTTGGCCTGTACCTGAATGCTACTTGTAGAGATTAAAATCAACTAGGTAGATTAAGGCCGCATTAACCAAACGATTTGATAACACAATTTTAACGCGGAATTGAAGCCAAAAAAAGGTTCAAATGTGGGATATATTGGTCAAAAAGTTGGATCGACGAAATGTGACATTCAGATGAATTGACCAATTGACATTCTGACTTTTATTATAAAATAGTAAAACGATAAAAAACATACAAAACAGCACAACAAATAACATAATTTACTGTTTTTAAGTCAATTAAAATTTGATATTTATTAATCAAAAGATTGAAAATTAATCAGAAATTAGTCATTTTAAAAAATTGTTATTGCAAAATTGATCTCGAACATTACATTTGCCAGTACAAAATCCGACAGATAAAGGGCGAAAAACTATCCATAAAAGGGTGGCTAAAATTGTAGTGCAAAAGATGATCGAATCTGTTAAGAAATTATTAAAAAACGCTGAACGATTTTATGCAACAAGAGTTACTCAATAAAACTTTTTCAGAAAAAAACCATGAGGAAGCGCTTTCTTTAAATGATGGATTGATGGCAAAAATCCACCATAGTAGCGATCCACATTATTGCAGTTCGGAACCTTTTCGCGTATCGAGTTATGCTTTAATTCTGATCACAAAAGGAAAGATGAACCTCCGGATAAATTTTGTAGAGCATGTATTAAATCAAAGAGATATTCTACTCATTTTTCCACATGCCGTTTATGAGATTAAGAACAACAGTGATGTTTCTTTCATCAGCATCCATTTTAATAAAAATTATTTAAAAACCAAGGGGATATTCTTTAATAGCGGAGAAGCTTACAGAATGTTCCAGAACGATCCTACTCATAAATTTTCATTATCAAAAGAAGAATACACATTCATTTACTATGACATGCTTGCGCTGCACAAAAAACTGAATGTACCTAAAGACACCCCGCAGATTAAAAATATTGTGCACAATAGCTTCCTAGAGCTTTTGTACGACATCTTTTTGCTAAAGAATAAACGGAAAGATCCGATACCTTTTGCTCATGATAGCAAGACAGAACTTACCAATCGGTTTTTATCGCTGGTATCGGAAAACTTTAAGAAGGAAAAACGTGTAATTTATTATGCCAACTGTTTACGCATCACGCCAAGGCATTTATCACAGGTTGTTAAACAAGTAACCGACAGAACAGCGGGGGAAGTTATTGATGAAATGGTGATCAGGGAGGCGAAACTACTGTTAACCAGCCATGTTATGAACATCTCGGAGGTGGCTATGGAACTGCGCTTTAGCAACTCCTCTTTTTTTGGAAAGTATTTCAAAAAACAGACGGGCATTACCCCGTCTGAGTATAAATTATCGAATAATATTGCGGTATAGATCAATCTCATCAGACTGCTAATTACCTTCGGTGAGCTCGCTTAAAGCTCGGTTTACTTCGTAGCTTTCCGTTTCACTACAGGTCAGGGTGACGACCGCAACTGGAGACATCTCGTAGGCGTTGTCAGTCTGAGCCTGTCGAAGACCTTTGCTGGCAGCAGCTCCACTAGTCGAAAACAAAAAACATTTACCCTTCGACAGGCTCAGGATGATAATACTTTTTTGGTTTTTCGTTAACTTAACTACATTAGTTGCCCACCTGCAACGGGCAGGGGTTTGTTATACCCATAATAGTAGTACTACTTATGCCTCCTAAACCTGATCAAAGCGGGATGCCAATTTCCTTCAAATTGGCAGAAGCGGGAGCAGGACTGAACCGCCCTAAATGCTCCTGCAATTGCTTTCCAAAAAACAAATGTTAATGTTATGGATTTACACTAGTCAATTTTTTACCTGCTATATCWTCCCATCTATAAAAATGAAAGGTTTTATCATCGCTCATAGCCACCAACAAGCCGTGTTTAAAATCAGCGTTTAAAGGAACTGAAACCACATCAATACCATCCGTTTGATTGGCTGAATATTTAATGGTGGTTAACAGTGGGTGTGGATGAGCAGTATTGGATTTAGCCACCCGATCGTACACTTTTAACTGCTTAGCGCCCTGATCGGATACAATGATATATCCCTTATTCCCTGAAGTTTTATAAATGGCAATCCCCTCATTGTCGACAGCAAAATCGCCCTGCCCAAACAGTGCCAGTTCTTTATTCCCTTTGGCCGGGTCGGCATAATACTTGCGTACACCGACCTGCTCATCGCAATAATAAACATACCCCAATTCGTTATCAACAGCAATGGCTTCTATTTCTTTTTTACCACTATACTGACCGAATTTCCGAACCAAATCTGCTTTAACATTGCCTTTTCCGTCATCGGTTAACAGGTATTGCCAAAGATAACCTCCGTTTTTAGGCCCCGTTTTACGACCAACAATTGCATAAATTTTTCCACTTGGATCGGTATACATCGAAATCCCCATCAAATCGCGGTACTCTGCGCCTGTTTCGCCAACAAAAACAGGAATTCCGCCATTATCGATTGCTTTCATATCAGGAAGGGAAAATATCCTTAGTTTATGCGTGTAACGTTCTGTGGTTACGGCAATATCTGTTTTTTTTCCAGTCAACAATAAACCATAGGCAATATCAACGTTGTTTGGGCGCTTTAAGCCTTTTACGGTTTTCGACTTGATGATTTTACCTTTCAGATCGAAAACATATAAGCCACCGCTGCTATCTTTATCGGTACCGATTACCAAAGACTGCGCCGGATCGTTCGGGTTTACCCAGATGGCAGGATCATCAGTATCAAAATCGACAGGATCGGATACGTATAAAGGTTTTACTGCTGTAGTATTTTCGTTTTGCGTACCTCCATTACAAGAAATGGTCAGGCTTAAAATCGCAAAAGCGGCAAGTTTTAATATATTATTATGCTTCATTTTATATTTTAGTTCCGTATGCACCAACAAATGTTGATGGTGAAGGTGAGCTATAGGTGATACCATTTTTCATTGTAATTCCGGTCTGGTGATGGCGGGTAAAGTTGGTGATGCCCTTACCCAAAGCTGGTGAGTTGCCTTGCAGGTGAAAATCCCATGCGGTATTAAAATCGGCATTGGTAACTGCAGTATTTAATGGATAATTCACAAATTTAGGGTCATTTGCTCCGGCAACATTACTAATTACATCGTTTTTACCGCCTACAATATCGCCAGTTGGCTGAAACTGGTTTACAGTGGCCTGATCGAAACCGTAATACCAGTTATTGCTGTAAGCAGAACGGTTATCTTCAGGCTTTTTCGGATCTCTTTTCACACCAAAACGGGTGTTGGCAAAAAGATTATTATACAGATCGGCACGCACTGTACTTTCCAGCCAGATTGATCCGCCTTTCGCTGTTGGTCTTCTCCAGCCTGTATTCACCATCGTATTGTTATAAGCAATAATATACGTTTGGGGCGTTTTATCGCCAGTATTAGATAATTTTAAGGCATTGGTATTGGTGCTATAAACCAAATTATAGGCTATATCAGCCAAACAGCCCGACTTAAAGTTCATGGCCTCTCCTCCTGTTACACCAGTGGTATAAAACACATTATTGGCAAAAATGATTCTTCCACCTTCAATATAAGTACAATCTTCCTGAAAATTTCTGATGGTGCTATTTTGAACCACCAATCTCCCTCTGGCATTGGCAAACCAAAGTGCTGGCAAACTTTCGCCCGCAACAGCCTTGTACAGTCCCATTTTTACCGAAGTAGAAGCATCGGATGTTTTAGCACCACCATATTCTAGAATTACGTGGTCAAGCACCAGTTCCTCGCATGTTGGACCAGCCAAAATGCCACCCCAAAGTTTACCAAACTTGGTTAACGGCGTTTTGTAAAAATCGTTTACTGTAAATTTAATAGGGTTCTCTGTGGTTCCTAAAGCATACAAATTGCCTTTTATAATAATTTCTGGTTTCGCAACTGTATCCATCAATACCGTTACCCCTTCTTCAATCGTAAGCGTTTTCCCTTCCGGGATTACGATATCGCCTTTAATTACCTGCGTACTGCCTTTAGCCCAAACCCCAGAAACCTCACCAATTGCCGAACCATCAACAGCGCTGGTATCTACATCTATATTGGCTTTCTCGCATCCTGCTAAGGCTAACACCACCAGGACCATCAATTTAAAAATCTGATTCGATTTCATGTCTTTATATCTTTAAATTCTATTAATTAAACTTATATCTGAAACCAACTAGGTAGTTTTGGCCATAATAATCACTTCTGATCAATGTATTCCCATTTTTAACGAGGTCTTCGTTGATGTTGTTATTCTCAGGATTTGTACCTTTTATAAATAATTTTGTCGGTGTATTTAAGATGTTATTGGCTTTTACAAAAACACTGATCCCGCCTTTGAAACGTTTCTCGGCTGAAGCATCCATCTGTACGAATCCTTCCTGCCACAAATCGTTATTTAAAAATTGAGAAACCGTGTTAATGCGTGGCCCTGTATAAGCACCTGCAACCTGAACATCCCAGCCTTTTTTAGTGTCTTTAAACAATAACGATAAATTGGCAATATGCGCTGACTGACCGTAAACCAACAGTTGTTCTGAAGCACCGGGGAAAAGTTCGTAGCGTAAATCGAAGTTATCGGCCAAAGCGCGTTGCAGGTTCACATTACCACGTTCTATAAAATCTTCGTTCTTTACTCTTCCCGGTACAATTTCATAAAACCCAGGGCGGTTAAGGGCTTTGTAATAAGACGCATGCAACTGGGCTTTTGGACTTAAGAAGTATTTTGCGGTTAAACTGGGCAGCAGATCAGTATAAATCTGATTTCCTTTTGGAAAAGCCTCGCCTGCAGGAAAAAGCAGGTTATAACCCTGATTGGTATGCTCTACCCTTAGCCCTCCTATCACTTCTAATTTGGCCGAATTATATTTAAACATTCCATATCCAGCTGCTATTTTTTCACTTGCATCGTAGGTTAATGCGTTAGCTACTGCTCCAGTAGAATTACTCACCACGAGGTTTAAATCGGTATAACTCTGAAAATTCACACCGTAAAGATCAAATGCATTGGCTGCGCTTGGGGCAAGATTGTAGTTATTAAAGAAACTGCTTCTTTGTTTATCGCGGTATAAACCTCCGGTCATAATATCCAGTTTATGCTCGCCAGCCAAAACCTGGTAAGTCAGATCCAGGTAGCCAGCTAAGTCCTCATCAGTATTACGTTCCCATCTACGGGTAACCGGATTAGTATTGACCAAACTGGTACGTTTGCTTTGAAAATTCTGCTGTATTCCGTTTAAACTGATGCTGGTATTTTCGGGTACATCGTTTTTGGCCGAAGAATAAACCGCCGACCATTGTACTTTAAATTTATCATCAAAGAATTTATGATCGCCATGAAGCGTAGTATTATAAATCTGTTGCTCGGTTAAGCGGCTACGGGTATCATAAACCAATTCTGCATTCCCAGCTGTTGGATTATAAACCCCATTATAGGTGGTGGTTACAGCATCTCTAACCTGCTGGTTTTTTAGGTTAACATATACATTGTATAAACTGATCTGGTGGTCTTTGTTAAAAACATAATCAATTTTTCCATGTAAACCTGTTCGCTGTTGCTGTTCAGAATACTCACGGTAACTTTTGCTGGTAATTTTGGCATAAGGATCGACGCCTACAACAGAATTATTGTAAAAAGTACTGTTGCTACCGCGGTAAGTATTCTGATAACTTCCTGCCAGCACCACCCCTAATTTATTATCCAAAAAGCGTTTACTTAAGGATAAGCTTCCGATTAAATTAGGTGCAGGATTTTTATATTTATAATCGAGTGTGCCTTTGCTAAAATCATTCTGTGTAGCATTATAGTTTTTCCCGTTTATTTCGTAGGGCGATTTATAATTAATACCTGAAGCATTGTAACTGGTAAACTTACGGTCGAAAAACAATTGGCTATAACCTGTAGAAACATTGGCATTTAGCTGCAATAAGCCCGGAGCATTTTTCATCACCATATTAATGGCACCGCCAATGGCATCGCCCTCTAAATTTGGGGTAAGCGTTTTGTACACCTCTAAACGGTCGAGCAAGTCAGAAGGAAAAAGGTCAAGCGGAACATAACGGTATTTATTATCCGGACTTGGGATTTTCACGCCATTTACCAAAGTATAATTGTAGCGTTTATCCATTCCTCTTAAAATGGCATATTGTCCATCGCCATTGCTATTGCGCTCTATAGATACACCAGAAATACGCTGCATCACATTGGCTACCGTTAAATCCGGTGAAATCTCTATCGACCTTCCTGATACGATATTCATCAGCTGTGGGGCATTTTTTTCCAGGCGCCTTGCACCCTGATCAGTAGAACTAACTGCATTCGACTTGATGGTAATATCATCAAGGCTTTTCGAATCGCTCTCCATGTAGAACTTTAAGTGATCGTTATCCTCTTTCAGTATCACTAAGGTTTTTTCGATGGTTTTGTAAGTAATGTAGCTTACGCTAATTTTGGCAGCACCTGCTTTTACATCCTTAAACTCGAAAGTACCATCTAATCCGGTATTGGTTGTTCGCCTTGGGTTTTCTAAAACCACTGTTGCACCTACAATAGCCTCTCCAGTTTGCTTATCGTAAACGTGGCCTTTCAGTTTTGTGGCATTTGCGGTGCCCGCACAAAAAAGAAGTAAAAACAGAATTTGTAATCGTTTATTCATTGTGTTTGGTCATGTCTTTTTATTATCGACGGGGGCAAAGGTGTATACACCATTTTACACAAAGAAATTATTGAGGTTACATAAAGGCAACAGCGTTACAACAAGCATATATCAAAAGGCAACATAAACATACAACACTATGATTATCAATAAATTAAACAATCATAAAAACGCCGTTATGCTTTCATYACCGTTACATTAACAAATTGTTAAGCCTCTAAAAACCAAAAAAACAAGTAATAATAATACAGCTGATGTAACGGTTATAATGCCTGAATAAATGCTGATAAATTATCGCCTTGTGCCAGATTCAGCTTTTTCCTTAGCCTATATCTCGATACCCTTAAGCTATCAGTAGATATCCCAAGCAAGGTTGCAATATCGCCCGAATCGAGGTTCATTTTTAACAGTGCAATCAAGCGCATATCGGCTGAGGTAAGCTCACTACTATATTTTTTTAGGCTTTCGAGAAACTGATGGTGCACCTGTTCGAAAGCCACCGTAAATTCTTTCCAGTTGCGCTCGTGATTAAAGCTCAGATTAATCTCCGTGAGGATCTGGTTCATCTGCTTTTTCTGATCGCGTTTATCCTCTTTTACCATTGCTTGTAAGGTACCCCTAAGATTTTCAAGGAATTGGTTGTGTTTAATCAGATTTAAGGTATGGGTAGACAGTTCTCTACTTTTAACCTCCAGCAACTGTTTAAGATTTTGCTCTTCGAGCTGAAGATTTTTGAGCGCCAGACTGGTCATATCATGCTCTATTGC